>DATGVV010000696.1:0-1603 GCA_035299885.1 Chloroflexota bacterium
GGGCTGTGCCTCAACGCCTGCCCGACGTATCGCGAGCTGGGCCTCGAAACCGACTCCCCTCGCGGGCGGCTCTACCTGATGCGCGCCATGGTCGAAGGCCGGCTGGAGCTCAACGAAGGCGTGGTGACACACATGGAGCGCTGCCTGGTGTGCCGCGCGTGCGAGACTGCCTGTCCCTCCGGCGTGCCCTTCGGCCACCTGATGGAGCTGACGCGCGACGAGATCCGCCGGCAGTGGCCGCGGCCGGGCGCGCCGGCGCTCATCCGCAAACTGATGCTGCGCCACGTGTTTCCCTACCCGCGGCGGCTGCGATGGCTGGGTTGGCTGGGCCGGCTGTACCAGCAAACGGGCATGCAGCGGGCGATCCGCGGGTCTGGTCTGCTACCGGCCAAGCTGGCGGAGACGGAGGCGCTCATGCCGGCGGTATCGGCGCGGCCTTTTCAAGCGCCAGTAGATGGCTGGTTCAGAACGCAAGGCACAGCAAAGCATCGTGTTGGCCTACTATCGGGCTGCATCATGAGCATTGCCTTTGCGGACGTCGACGCGGCCACTGTGCGGGTCCTGAACCGCAATGGCTGCGACGTGTTCGTGCCGGGCGACCAAACGTGCTGCGGCGCCCTCCATGCCCATGACGGCGACCGTGACACCGCGCAGCATCTGGCGCGGCGTAACGTCGAAGCGTTCGAGCGCGAGGGCCTCGACGCCATCATCATGAACGCTGCCGGCTGCGGCGCCATGATGAAGGACTACGGCGAGCTGCTGCACGACGATCCTAAGTACGCGAACCGCGCCGCCGCCTTCTCGGGCCGGGTGAAGGATGTGACCGAGTTCCTGGCCGGGATCGATTTCGACCGGGGCTTTGGCCGCATCGAGCGGACCGTCACCTACCAGGACCCCTGCCATCTGGCACACGGCCAGCGCATTCGCGAGGAGCCGCGGCAGTTGCTCAAGGCAATTCCTGGCCTGAAGCTAGTGGAGATGAGGGACAGCGACCGCTGCTGCGGCAGCGCCGGCATCTACAACCTGACACAGCCGGAGCTGTCCAAGCGTTTCATGGCCGAAAAGGCCCAGTCCGCGGACGACACTTGCGCTGAGGTGGTTGTCAGCGCCAATCCCGGATGCATAATTCAGCTGCAAGCAGGCCTGCGGGAGCGGGGGAGCAACGCCGCGGTCAAGCACATCGTCGAGATCCTGGACGAGGCCTATCAGCGAGGGGAGAAGACGCATGGCGACTAACTGGATGCTGGTATCGGGCGCGGACAACTTCGAAGTGAGCCGGTCGATGGGCTTCACCGTGGCCGGGATGAAGGAGCGGCACCGTCGCAAGGCAGAGCGGCTGCAGCCAAGAGACCGGGTGCTGTTCTATCTGACCGGCATCCAGAAGTTCGGCGGGACTGCAACCATCACCGACACCTATTACGAGGACCGTGGCAATCTTATTTGGGAAAGCAAGAAGGCGGGCGAATACCCGTATCCGTGGCGCTTCCCCATCAAAGCGGACATCATTCTCGCGCCTGATCAGTTCGTGTCGGCCGAGAAGCTGCTGCCGGAGCTGGACTGGGTCAAGAAATGGCCGCCGTCGCACTGGCAGCTGGCGTTCCAG
>DATGVV010000697.1:0-2661 GCA_035299885.1 Chloroflexota bacterium
AGTTCGGCCAGGCCATCATGTGGGGCAGCCTGCCGTGCGCCTACTGGCCGGTGCTATCACCGGCGCTGCCGGCCATCCGGGCCGCGGGCGCCCCGCCGATCCTCGTCATCGGCAACAAGCGGGATCCCGCCACGCCATACCGCTGGGCCGTGGCCCTCGCGGGCGACATGGCGTCCGGAGTGCTCCTAGGCTGGAACGGCGACGGCCACACCGCGTACATGATGGGCAGCTCGTGCGTGGACGGGATCGTCAACCAGTACCTGCTCAGCCTGGTGACGCCGCGCAGCGGCACCCTCTGCCCCTAGCCCGAGCCAGGCCCCACGACGCGCCGCCATGACCGCGGTGGATCACTGGCCATCTATGACCAGCGATCAACCGCGATCAAGGAAACAATGCCGGGTCCGAGGCGAGTAAGGGGCCGGTAGACTCTTGGCGCTGCCGTCGGCGGCAGCGCGCCGCCTTAGCTCAGTCGGTCAGAGCGACGCACTCGTAATGCGTAGGTCCCCGGTTCGATTCCGGGAGGCGGCTCCCAGCTCAGAGGCCCTTTCCGATCTTGGAGGGGGCCTCTGAGCTAACGGATCGGACTCAGGCTTTGGCGGTCAGCCGTCTTGCTAGGTCGCGTAGCTCGCCGGCTGGCGGGTCTTGCATGGTGAGCAGGTCGGAGACGAGCTGGCGGGCCAGGTCGTGGCTGCGGACTTGTTCGGGAGTGATCTCCTCGGCCTCGCGCAGCGCGCCGACCGCTTCGTGGACCTGACGGCGCTGGGCGTACGCGCGGGCAACGTCGATGAGCATCCTGGCCCGCCGTTCGGCGGACAGCCCGGTGGTGTCCACGCTGGCTGCAACTCGGAGGGCGCGACCTGCGTCGCCAAGTTCCACAGCGACCGCGATTTCATACAGTGCGACGTTGGCCGGGCCGAACTCGGTGTTGTAGTCGTTCCGACTCTCACCCAGCCGCCGGGCGATCTGGCTGGCCCGCTCAAGCTGGCCATAGGCGGCGTCGGGATCGTTCACCCGGCCGGCGATGACGGCGCGCTGCAAGGTCAGGCCACCCCACAGGGACATGGCCTGCGGATCACCTTCGTCGGCCAGTTGCCAGAGGGTGTCGGCGGCGGTATGGGCGGTCTCCTCGGCCTGGTCATAATGACGGGCGGCGAGGAACACGAACACGAGCCGGAACGCCCCGGCGGCAACGAGCATCGGGTTGCCCGCCCGCTCGGCGGCGGCCATGGCGCGGTCGGCCGCGATCCAGGCGGCTTCAGGCTCGCCCAGTTCGGCCAGGGCGGCCGAGCAGGCCTGGTAGGCCGTGGCCATCAGCTCGAATATCTCGGCTTGCTGGTCCTCGGGCGCCGCACGGGCGGCGGTTTCCAGGTCGGGGACTAGGCCGCGCAGCAAGTCGGTCAGCTCGGTGTAGTGCCCGGCGTGCGTGAGTTCCCAAGCCTTGCGGGCCTTGGTGCGAAGCGTGCTGATCGCAGGTGCGCGGCGGCTGCCGAGCATGGCGCGCAGCACATGGGCTCCAGACAGGACCAGGCGCAGGCCACCTACGCCAGGCGGTTCCTCGGTCACCGCAGCGACAACGGGCGCTTCGGCGGCCAGCTCAGCGAGCGGGATGTCGAGCGCAGTGGCGAGGGTTTCGAGCACCGACATGCGATCGACCTTGCGCACGCCGCGCTCGACCTGGGACACCCAGGCCACCGATCGGTCGATCATCCTGGCCAGCTCAGGCTGGGACAGGCCCCGGCGGCGCCGTTCAGCGGCGATCTTCCGCCCGAGGGCCTGCTGATAATCCGGCGTGCTCAAGCGTCCGTGCCCTTGCCCGTCTGCAACGTCAGCCAGTCAACCTCGGTGCTGGCCAGGTACTGGTCACGCTCAGCGAGGTAACGGCGGGTATGCAGGGCTGCCTCGTGTGCCTCGAACGCTGCCTTGTCCTGGTACAGCTCATAGAAGATCCGTTGCAGCGGCTGGCCGTCCACCAGGTGGGAGACATACACGAGCGTTCCCGGCTCGTTGGCCTTGATGGCTTCGATGGTCTCGGCCACCAGCCGGTCGTAAGCCTGGGCGCTGGTCTCGTCTTTGCACGTGAAGCGCACGAACAGACCGAACATCAGTCTCCTCCAAGTCGCGTGACGCCATGCTCGCACTCATTGTGCTGCGCCAGTACACGAAGTAACACGTACTTATTGTACGGTGCACATACTCGGAGTACGCTCAGCGTCGGCAGAGTCTGTGGACGAAGCGCACTAGCGAGGACCCATGCAGACACCAGCGTCTCGAGCACTCGCATTACGCACCAACGACGTCACCTACTCAGGCAGCGCCGAGCACATTCGCACTGTCCGCGCCGACCTGCGCGCAGTGCTCGGCGAGTGCCCCATGGCAGAGGACGTGATCCTCTGCGCTTCCGAACTCGCGGCCAACGCCGCCATCCACAGCCACTCTCGCTTGCCCGGCGGCACCTTCACCGTCCGGGCCACGATCAGCCCAGGCGACTACGCCTGGATCGAAGTCGAGGACAACGGCGGTCCCTGGACCCCCGCAATGAGCGGGCCGGCCCCGGCATCATGGACTCGAAATCGTCCGCACCCTCGCCAGCGACTGGGGCATCGACGGCGACCACACCACCCGTACCATCTGGGCAAGATTCAACTGGCCCGCCTCATGATG
>DATGVV010000698.1:0-1782 GCA_035299885.1 Chloroflexota bacterium
GCGTTCAGTTACTGTATTCCGCCTTGGCGATGGACCCGAAGATTGTTCAAGTCAAGGCATTTCAGGAAATCATGAGCGCTACATCCCTGAGATAGGCCATTCACTGTATTTGTCCTCACAAAGTACCCAAACTTTAGGAAAGAGTCCTGGTAGTGGGCGCACCGTATATGCAAATCTCCTGAAAACAATGCTTTTAGCTAATGGTATTGAACGTGCTTAGCTGCGCATTCCGGCGAAGGCGAACAGCATCCCGGAGGGAAGCCGAACAGGATTCCGGGCCGGTCCCGAACAGCAGTCGGAGCGTAGCGACGCTGGCTTTCTGATTGTGCAGGAAGTGTTCGGCTTGGTCAAGGAAACGGACGTTCCGGAGGAGGTCCGGAGCGAAGCGGAGGCAGGCGACTCGGAGCTAGGAAAGGGGTGCGGGGAAAGGGACAGCAGTCCCGTTCCCCGCTCGGTACTGGAGAGACCCGACGGGTCAGCCGGCGGCCTATGCACCTCCTTCGCGCTTCTTGCGCATCGAGTCGCCCTTCATCTCAATGCGGTGGGCGTTGTGGACCAGACGGTCGAGGATCCCGTCGGCCACGGTGGGGTCGCCGACCTGCTCGTGCCAACGGGCCACGGGCAGTTGCGAGGTCAGGATCATGGACCGGGTCTGGTAGCGGTCTTCGCAGATCTCCCAGAAGTCACGCCTCTCGGTTTCGCTGAGTGGCGCCATGGCCCAGTCGTCGATTACCAGCACTTCGATGCGGCTGAACTTGGCCAGCAGCAGCCGCAGGCTGCCGTCGGCGCGGGCCATGGCCAGATCGCGGAATAGCGCCGCCGTGCGCATGTAGAGCGCCGAGTAGCCATCGCGGCAGGCCTTCTGCGCCAAGGCACAGGCGAGGAAACTCTTGCCCACGCCGGTGGGGCCGAGAATGAACACGTGCTCGTGATTGCGCACCCATCCCGATTCTTGTGCCAGGGCGCGGATCACGCTCTTGTCCAAGCCGCGGGCCGCGCGGTAGTCGATCTCTTCGACGCAGGCGTTGCCGCGCAGTTTGGCAGTGTGCAGACGCCGCGCCAGAGCTTGATTCTGACGCCAGTTCCACTGCTGATCGACCAGCAGTGAAAAGCGGTCAAGGAAGCTCAGTTCGCGGGCGGCCGGGTCCTGCTGCTGCACCTTCAAAGCGTCTGCCATACCGTGTAACCGCATGGCCAGCAATCTCTCCATCATTGGTTCTTGTAGCATATTAGTTGATCTCCTGAGTTATTAACTTACTGTTTGACTAATGACCTAATGACCTACTCGAAGTACTCCGCGCCACGAATGTTGTCGTGCCGTGCAGGTGTTGCTGCCGGCGCGGCCGGCGACGCCGGCAGGGGCTGCTGGTCCAGCGAGTTCTTCAGAATCGAAGCGATGCTGCGGTAGCGGCACGCGCCCGTCAGCAACGCCAACTCCGCCGCGGCCTCCATGCGTGGATGAGAGTACCTGTCGGCCAGCCGAATGATCCCCAGGCAGCCGCGATATCCCATCTCCGGGTGCGGTTTGTCGGCCATGATCCGCTCCAATAGCCGCGCGGTATGGGTGCCGATCTTCTCCGCCCACTGCACCATCCGTGACGGCGGCCATTCCAGGTGAGCCTGATGGCTCTTGGGCCGATGCTCATGATTCGTAACGACCTTTTCCCGGCCACGGTTGCGCACATGCGATGCCACCCGCACGCCGTTATGCAGGACCTCTACGGTCGTCGCCGTCGAGCGGATCTCCACGGCTTCCTGGACCAGGTTGTAGGGCACGCTGTA
>DATGVV010000699.1:0-6413 GCA_035299885.1 Chloroflexota bacterium
TGCAGAAACTGATGTGGGACAACCCTGTCCGGGCGTTTGGGGAGCCCTAAACCGCTATCACCCTTTATCTGGAAGCGGGAAGCTCACCAAGCCTCCAGCCGGTGCACGATCGTTGGTGTAGACGATCTTATTTGTCTCGTCATAGGCGACTTGGTGCGCCCCAGGGGCCGTCGGCACGTTGGTAATGAACTTGCCCGCGCCACTCGCGATGCCGATCGACGGTCCACGGTAGAAGTTGCTGTCGGCGGCGAGGTAGCGATCAGCCTTTGCGCTGTAGATGAGCTGGTCGCCGGCGCCCGCCTGGTCGATTGTGGACACCACTTTGCCCGCTTTGAAGTCCCATAAGGCGAGGTGCTGCTTGTCCCTGTTGGAGCACAGCAGCAGCGCCTGATTGGTGGTTGGATTGATGCCGATACCCTGCGGATGGCAGTCGTCGCCGATATCCCAGCGCTTGACCAGACTGTTGGCCGTTGGATCGAACTGATCGACAGTATTGGTTTCGGGAGCCGTCATGTACATCATCTTGTCAACTGGGTTGTAGCGTGGCTGCTCCAAACCGCCCTTCAAATTGCCGAGCCCATCGATCTTCTTGACGACCTGGTTGTTCGTCGCATCAATGATTGACAAAAAGCCCTGGAACTTGTTCTCAATGAAGATTTTCTTGGTGTTCGGGTCGTAATCGAGCTCGTTGGCGTCCTTCCCGCCACCGGTGTCAATCTTGGCAACCGCGGTGCGATAGGTCGGCGAGGACGGGTTGATGTCGACAACTGCCACGTTGCTGTCGGCGAGGCCGGCAAACACTTTGTTGACATTGTTTGCTACCACGACACCGGCCACGTCCGGGAGAGTGATCGTCTTGATGTACTTCGGCGTTGAGGTCGAGATATCCCATAGATCGAGACCGCCAGCATTGCGATCGCTCACATACAAGACGTGGCCTTGCTGATCGGCTTCCATGAGGTCGCCGGGCAAACCCTTGCCTTGAATAGCCGGGAAGGTGGTACGTGTGAGTTGCAGCGTGGTGGTATCCGCCGCGATTGCTGGCAAAGTTGTGGCCGTCGGCGCAACTGAGGGGCTCGGTTTGGCGCTGGCTGGGGCCGATGCAGCCGGGCTGGATGCGGCCGGCTTGGCACTGGCCGCGGCAGATGACGGTGCGGCGGAACTGACGGCCGAAGCGGGCTTTGGCGCCACGCTCGATGGCGCGGCTGCCGGCGCGGTCGATGCCGGCGCCGCGGCGCCCCCGCAGCCCGCGAGTATCAGGAGTGTGATGGATGCCGTGCCTAGGGCGGATGAGATCTTCACAATTCTCTCCTCAAGTGATGTATTCCGCCTTTATGTCTGTGAGGCTCATTTCTTGAAATAGGTGGCTGCCTCTTTCTGGGTTTGCGTAGCGGTGTCTTCGGGGATGTCGGCACTGTTGAAATGCTGCTTGGGGTTATCGACGCCTTTTTGCCAATCATCTCTAAGGGGGACGTCGGCCCGCACCGGAAACTGGCCGATGACTTCACTTTGGACACGCTGGCCAGCATCGGCGATCCACCAGTTGAGCAGCACCTTGGCCGCGTTGGGATGGGGTGCATTCTTCAGCAAGATGTGGCCGGTGGGCACGCCGTGAATGAAGTCGTCGAGCCACAGGGCCTTGATGGGCTGGTTGTTGCGCAACATCTGGGTGGCCACGCCAGCGCCAGTTGCGCCGAGCACGATGGCGTACTCGCCGCGCGCCAGTGGTGTCATCAGTTCGGCTGAGCCCTGGGCGAACGCCGGCTGCTGCGTGACCATCTTGTTGACCCAGTCCATCCCGTACACCTTCTTGGTCCAGTAGTACTCGTTCCAGCCGCCGCCCTCCGTCCACGGCACGTACCACAGGATCTTGCCCTTCCATTTGGGATCGAGGAAATCCAGGTGGGTCGTGGGCTCGTCCTGCGGCTGGACCAGCTTGGTGTTGATCCAGGTCGGGAACCACGTCATGTGATCGCTAATGACGTCGCCGTCACCGTAGACACGCTCCGCCGACCATTTGACCGTTGGATCGAGGGCGGCCGGCGGAATGAACTTTTGACTGTAGCCGCGCTTCGCTTCGAGGAGGCCGGAACGGACGCTGATGTCGCCGACGTCACCTACGTAGGTTTTGGCGTCCTGCTCGGTGCTGATGCGCGTCTGGACGTCGGCCGTGGTGCCGTTGACGAGGTCGATCTTGATGTTCGGATAGCTCTTCTTCCAGGTATCCATGAAGAGCGGCACCTGGCTGGGCGTGATGATGCCCTGGCCGTAATACGTGATCGCGCCTTCCTTGTCGGCGGCAGCTTCGATCTGTTGCCAGGCGCTTTCTTGCTCGGCAGTCATGCCCCATCGCGGGGCCCTCGCGGGCTTGCCAACGGCCGGGCCCGAGGCGGCCTGGCCTCCTCCTGTCTGTGGATTGCCACAGGCCGCCAGAGCGATGGTTCCGCCGATAGCCAGGCTGGCGATGAGGAATTGGCGTCTGGTCGTCGCGTGCACTCGATGCATCTCCACGGGTTTCCGGTTCCGGCCTATGTTACCGCCAGGCACTGTCACCATGCCCTCGACGGCCGTTGGGCAAGTAGGAGAAGGGCAACGCTATGGGGTTTGCGGTCTGGCGCTAGCGAGCTTCGGCTACTATGTTTCGGCACCGAAAACCATCTGGAGAAACGAGTGGCATTAACCGACGAAGGCTTGATCGACATCCCCGGAATCCTGAGCCGGTACGTGCGTTTGGCGAACGGCGCGCGGGCTCACTATGTCACCGCGGGCGAGAACGGCCCGGCGGTTGTCCTGCTGCATGGCGGCATTGAAGGATCGTCCGGCCTGGCCGGCTTCCGCTTCATGATTCCTTTCCTTGCCGAGCACGGCTTCCGGGTGTACGCACCCGACCGTCCCGGCTTCGGACTGGCCGATACGCGGCCGGAGTACTGGGCGACGCGTGGCTTCGTCAGCTGGGCCAATTTCGTCAAAGAGTTCGCCGATGCCCTGTGCCTGGATCGCTTCTTCCTCTCCGGCAACTCCAATGGCGCCCAGACGGCCGTTTACTTCGCCATCAACAACCCGGAGCGAGTCATTCGCATGCCGCTCATCGCCACAGCTGGCTTCACCACCACCATGCAGATCGACCCCAGCAAGCACCATCCGACCATCCGGCTGCCCGAATATGGGGGCACGAAGGAATCGATGCAGGCGCTGCTGTCCACCGTCGTGTACAAGAAGGCCACGCTTTCGGACGACCTGCTCGAGATGCGCACCCGCCACGCCGCCCTGCAGAAGGACTCACTCATTGCGACCCGGCGCTTCATGCGCGAGGCCGCGAGCGACCCGGACTACCAGCAGCAGATCAACCTCAGGGGCCGCCTGGACAAGCTTTCCATCCCTATCGTGTACCTGTTCGGCAAGCAGGACACTTTCGCCGGCTACGAGAACGCCCTGTTGCAGGAAGACGTGCTGCCGAACTTCCAGTTCTTCTATGTCGACGAGTGCGGCCACCAGGCTCAGACCGACCAGGCTGAGATCGTCAATCAGGTCTTCCTGGAGTTCCTGCGCGACGGTAAGGTCGGCCGTAAGACAGCGGATGCGGCGGGCGTGTCGAAGCGCCGGGCTGAGAACCCGAACTTGGTGGCGCAGGCTTAAGGAAATGGAATTAGGGCGCCGCCAGGCTCTCAAGCTTCTGGGCGCCGCCGGGACCTTGCTGGCTTTCGGAGGTGTGCTGGCGGCTTGCGGCGGTGAAGCAACGTCCAGCGTCAGCTCTTCCGGCAGTGCCGCGGGGGCATACACTCCACCAGCCACTTGGGACGAGATGCTGGCCGCTGCCAAGGCGGAAGGCAAGGTGGTTGTAGCGGCCAGTCCCGACCCCGAGACTAGGCAAAGGTTGCCGGCCGCGTTCACTCAGCGCTTCGGCATCCAGGTTGAATATCTGGCGGGTGCAACGGAAGTGACGGCCCGCCTGCAGACGGAGCGAGCCGCGGGCCAGTACACGTTGGATGTCGAGGTGAACGGCAGCGACTCAGTCTACGGAACGCTGTATGCCAACAAATGGCTCGACCCCCTCAAGTCGTCGTTGCTGTTACCCGAGGTGACCGACGGTTCCAAATGGAAGGCCGGAGCGCCATGGTTCCGCGATCCCAACGGCGACACGGCGTTGCAGATTCTCAGCACGATTTCCAACAACGTCATGATTAACGCCGACCTGTTGTCGCCCAACGATTTTCCGAACGCGGATGCTCTTCTCGACCCGAAGTGGAAAGGCAAGATCTGCACTTTCGATCCGAGCGCCAACGGAGGCGGACTCGCGGTGGGGGCAGCCCTGTACATCGCCAAGGGCGAGGACTACGTCACCAAGTTATACAAGGGCCAGCAGGCGGTGCTGTCACGCGATTACCAGCAGGTTGCTGACTGGCTGGCGCGCGGTGCCTATCCGGTTGGGGTCGCGGTGCCTAAAACGTATCTGGACCCGTATGTGAAGGCCGGAGTCAAGGTCGCACCTCTCGATTTGCCGGATGCGCCGAACTCATTGGGCGGTGGCTTCGGCATCGTGGTGGTTATGAACAAGGCGCCCCATCCGAACGCGGCGCGGGTGTTTGCCAACTGGATAGCCAGTAAGGAAGGACAGACTCTCTACAGTCAAACGCAGCTCCAAGCGCCCGTCCGCAACGACATTGAGGCGACCTGGGTGCCACCAGAGTTGGTCCCGAAACCGGGTGCCAAGTATCTCGATACGTACGAGTACAAGTTCGTAACAGGACAACGGCTTCAGATCCGAGAGTTTTACGGCAAGATGCTGAAATAGCATTGATGGACATTCGACAGCCGACTAATCAGTTCCCATATGACAAGTACATGGAGCGCGAAGGCCTGCAGGTCCACCGCTCAGTCATCGGCATTGACGACCTGACCAAGCTGCCACGCGCTCCCTGGAAGAGCACTGGCGGCAACGCTACTTTCGTCGAGCTGGAGGGGACGTTTCAGTCGCAGCGGGGCATTTACGTTTGCGAAATTCCAGCCGGCGGCCAGCTGAAGCCCGAGAAGCACCTGTATGAGGAGGAAGTTTTCATCCTAGAGGGCCATGGTGTCACTGAAGTCTGGCAGGGCTCCGGCAGCCAGAAGCTGACGTTCGAGTGGAGCGAGGGCAGCGTCTTCGCGCTGCCACGGAACACGACGCACGTGCTGTATAACGGCAGCAACCGGCCGGCCCTTTTCATGGGTGTAACCACGGCCCCAGAAGTGATGAATTCGCTGAAGGACATCGATTTCGTGTTCGAGTGCGACTACGATTTCGTCGACCTGTACGCTAACGGCGGAACGTACTTCTCCGATGCGGGCAGCCGCACCACCGAAGGTAGGTTCGACAGCGTTATCTGGCACACCAGGATGATTGCGGACGCGCGTAGGGCGCTCCTCGACAACCTGGAGCAAAAGGTGGCCGGCGGGCAGCTGACCGGCTACCGTATGGGACCCGATTTCCCGCACGGCCATATTTCGCAGTGGCCATGCGGCCGCTATCACAAAGCTCACTACCATGGGCCGGGCGCGATTCTCCTGGGCCTCGATGGCGAGGGCTACGTGTTGGCCTGGCCGTCCTCGCTCGGGCCTCATCCGTACCAGGATGGGCACGCAGATAAGGTCGGCAGGGTGAACTGGAGCCGAAACAGCATCTACAGTCCGCCAAACGCCTACTACCACCAGCACCTGAACAGCGGCCCCACTCCGGCCAAGCACATCGCCGTGTACGGCGCCAAGCATCCGATGGGCGTGCACAACCTGCAGGATGGTCAGGAAGGATTCGTCGGCTACGTCAGTTTCCGCGAGGGCGGCACACTGATCGAGTACGAAGACGAGGACCCGCGGGTGCGAACCGATTTCGAGGCCGAGCTGGCTGAGAAGGGCATTACGTGCACCATGCCCCCGGTTACGTACCGCTAGTCAACTTTCCACACAGGCAGGCAGGTTTGGTACAAATGGGCCGCCATGTCAGATATCCTGGGCCTCACCGTCAGCCACTTCCCCTACCTGCGGCTGAAGCACTATCACCTGACCGGAGTGCTGACGGGGAATCTTGGCCGCGGCTGGACCGATAAGCCGCACCTTAAAGATCCGGCCAACTGGCCCGAACAGATGCGGCAGGAGTGGGGGGAAGATCAGGGCGCCGCGGTCAGCAAAGCCGCCCAGGAACACGAATTCGAGCAGTTCCGCAAAGTGCGCGTGGCGCTGGACAATTTCAAGCCCGATCTCATGGTGATCTTGTATCGAGATCTGGGCGAGAACTTCAAAACTTTCGCCAAGCCCCAGTACTGGATCCAGGCCCATGACAAAGTCGACCTCAAGCTATTCCAGATTTTCGGCAACCGCGAGAACTACTGGGAGGAGGACCCCGATCGGGTCGACACTATCGCGGGCCATCCGGAGGCGGC
>DATGVV010000700.1:0-6426 GCA_035299885.1 Chloroflexota bacterium
AGGCCAGGACGGCGCTCAGCCATGCCGCGGCAAGCAGTACCCGCCGGTGCACCGGAAAGTGCCTCAGGCGCTCGCCGGGGCCGCGGCGTCCAGCTTGAGCAGGCGCAATGCGTTGCCGACCAGGATGCCGGCCTTGTTCCAGACGTGCGAAAAATGAGCGAACTTCATGGCCCCGATTATCCCTTGACGTCCAGCTTCAGCAGCTCGGCGGCGTTGCCGTACAGAATGCGCTCCTTGTCGCCGGCGCTCAATGGCAGGTCCTGCACCAGCTTGATGGCGCGCGGCAGCAGCGGCCACAGCGGCGGGGCGTCGGCGCCAAACAGCATGTGCTCCACGCCGATGCTCTGGATAGCGCACAGCAGCGCCGGCATGTGATAGCTGACGCTGTCCATGCACAGCATCTTGAGGTACTCGCTGGGCTTCTTCTTGATCAGCATCGGCTCGTAGGGGCCGAGAAAGAACGCCTCGTCCTGCAGCTCATAGGCGTAGTCCATGCGACCGATGACCTCGCAGATGCCGCCGCCCAGGTGCGCGCCCACCAGCTTGAGGGTGGGGAACTGCTCGAAGATGCCGCGCACGATCATGCGCGCGATGGCGAGGCACTCGTCGGCGGCGCGGCCCACGCTGGAGATCAGCCGGTACATGCGCATGGCGTCTTCGCCAAAGCTGGACGCGGGGGCGTGGATGAACACCGGGATGTCCAGCGCGGTCACCAGCTCGAAGAAGCCCCGCGCGTCGTCCTCGTCGGGATAGTGGCCCTTGTGGCTGGAGTTGATGAGCACGCCGTGCAGCTTGTAGTCGGTGATGGCCCGCTCCAGCTCCTTCAGGAACTCCGGGCCGCCGCCTGGGACAGTGCTGGCGAAACCGATCAGCCGGCCGTTGTGGTCTTGCTCGAGCTTGGCGACGTACTCGTCCCAGCGCTGAATCGCCTTCAGGCCCTCAGCTTCGCCGCGGCTTTTGATGTAGTGGATCGTGTTGGTGACGACCACGCGATCGACGCCGGCGCCGTCGTGGACCTCCAGCAGCTTCCGGAGCGTCATCGGGCAGCGGCCCTGCCACTCAGGTGTGTCGGCTTCCTCCGGAGGGACGACGTGGGCGTGCCAGTTGAGGATCATGTGGCGGCACTATACGACAGCTCAAGCAGGGCCGCCAGGCACGCTCACCTCACGCGAAGCCGTAAAAGCGGTCAGCGTTGCGCGACAGGATGCCTTCTTTGTCCTGCAGCGTGAGCTCCTCGCTCTCCAGCAGCTCGGCAATATCGCGCTTGCAGCTCTGGTGCGTCACCTCGTGCGGAAAGTCCGAGGAGTAGATGAACGGCTGATTGCCCACAATCTTGACCGCGAACGGCATGGTCAGCTCCTCGGTCTCACAGCCGACGAACAAGCGCCCTTCCTTGATCTTGCTGATGATGTACCGGTCCGGCCGCTGATCTTCCCTCAGACCGAACTCGCCGGGTGGCATGTACTGGAAATGAGTTTCGTGCGAAGAGTGAAAGCGCTCCAGGCACAGCAGCAGCCAGGCCACGCCGCCTTCCAGAAAGGCGATGCGCACGTTGGGGAAGCGATCGAAGATGCCGTTGTAGACGATGCTGGCGCAGTTGATGGTCAGCCCCCAGGGATGGCCCAGGGCATGCACCGGCACGTACATATTGAGATGATCCATGCCGAAGCGGTCATGGCAGCCGCCATGGACGGCGATCGCGCAGCCCAGCCGGTCCGCCTCGGCGTAGACGGGCCAGTAAGCCTTGGCGCCCAGCAGCTCGGGCAGGCCGTTGGACGGCAGCATCGCCCCCAGCATGCCGAGCTCCGATACGGCGCGCCTCAGCTCCGCCGCGGCCGCCTCGGGATCCTGCATCGGCAGCAGCGCCATGCCCTTGAAGCGGCTGTCCCGCTGCTGGTAGGTGTGATGCAGCCAGTCGTTGTATGCGCGGCAAATGGCCACCGCGTAGTCCAGGCTCACGATCTTGCCGTAAGCCAGCGCCCTTGTGGGGTACAGCACCGTCCGCTCGATGCCCACGTCGGCCAGGAACTCCAGCCAGCCATCGGGGCCCACCGGCGCCCGACCATCCCGCTGCGGCGGTGTCTCCACTGCGCGGCCCGCGTGCAGGTGATCGAGCGGTGGGAACAACTGGTCGCCGCGCTTACCGACGGTGTCCCGATACGCCGGCGGCAGGTAGGCGGCGATGGCCTCCATGTCCTCGATGATGTGGCCGTCGCCATCGACCACCCTGGTTGCCACTTGCGTTGCCATAGACCGCTGATCATAGACCCTAAAGCTCGCCCAGGCGATGATGTAGGCCATGAGTGGCATACGACTGGACGGCAAAGTCGCGCTGATCACCGGCGCCGGCAGCAGGATTGGGCTGGGGCGGGCGATGACCCTCGCACTTGTCGAGGCCGGCGCGCGGGTGGCGATGATGGACGTCGACAGCGAAGCGCTGGAACAGACGGCGGCCGAGGTGCGGCAAATTGGCGGCAAGGAGTGCGTGGCCACCATCGTGGCCAGCGCGGCCGACCCCGAAGAGGCTGAGCAGGCCGTCCGCCAGGCGCTGTCTGAGCTGGGCGGGCTGCACATCTTGGTGAACAACGCCGGCATCAACCCGCGGCACACGTTCTGGGATTTGCCTGTGGACGCCTGGACCAGAACCTTGGGCGTGAATGTGAGCGGGCCATTTTTCATGGCCAGGGCTGCCGCTCCGCATCTGCGCAATCAAGGTTGGGGCCGGATTGTTGGCGTGACGACCAGCCTCGACACGATGCTGCGCACCATGCCCTATGGCCCAACCAAAGCCGCTCACGAGGCCTTTATGGCCGTGCTTGCCAGCGAGCTGGAGGGCTCCGGCGTTACAGCCAATGTGCTCGTGCCGGGCGGAGCCGTGGACACCAACATGACGCGAGGGGCGAGTCTCGGAAACCTGCTGCAGCCGGACGTCATGCGGTCGCCCGTGGTGTGGCTGGCATCGAACGAGTCCGATGGATTCAACGGCCGCCGCATCATCGCCCGGCGTTGGGACGAGAGCTTGCCTATCGAACAGCGGCTGGAGCGGTGCAGCGCTCCGGTCGGTTGGCCGCAGCTGGGTCGGCCGCCAGCCGAGCTGGAGCGCTAGCCTTATAGTGGAAGAGAGCACATGCGCATTCCACTCCGCCAGACGCTCACTATTGCTGCTTACACTGCGAAGCAGAAGCTCAAAGGGAATAAGCGGTTTCCGCTCGTCCTCGAGCTGGAGCCGCTGTACCAATGCAACCTGGAATGCGCCGGCTGCGGCAAGATCCAGCACCCTACCGACATCTTGCGTAAGCGGCTCACGGTGCAGCAGTGCGTCGAAGCGGTGGAGGAATGCGGAGCACCGGTCGTCTCAATCGCCGGCGGGGAGCCGCTGGTCCACGAGGAGATCGATGAGATCGTGGACGCGCTGGTGGCTCGCAAGAAGTTTATTTACCTGTGCACCAACGCGCTGCTGATGCATCGCAAGCTGGACCTGTTCAAGCCGTCGCCCTACTTTGCCTGGATGGTGCACATCGATGGCCTGCGCGAGCGGCACGACGAGTCGGTCTGCCGGCCGGGGACGTTCGACAAGGCCATCGAGGCCATTCGCGAGGCCAAGCGGCGCGGCTTCCGGGTGGGCACCAACACCACCTTCTTCGATCCGGATGACGCCACCTCGATCCGCGCCGTGCTCGACTTTCTGAACGATGAGGTCGGCGTCGACCTGATGGAGATATCGCCCGGTTACGCGTACGAGAAGGCGCCCGACCAGGAGCACTTCCTGGGCGTCGAGAACACGCGGCGCATCTTTCAGGAGGCGTTCGCCGGCGGCAAGCGCCAGCGCTGGCGGCTCAACCACTCGCCCCTGTACCTCGACTTCCTGGAGGGCAAGGTCGATTTCGAGTGCACTCCGTGGGGCATTCCGTCCTACTCGATCTTCGGATGGCAACGGCCTTGCTATCTCATGGCCGACGGCGGCTACGCCAAGACCTACCGAGAGCTGCTGGACGAGACCGACTGGTCGCTCTATGGCCGCGGGCGCCATCCCAAGTGCGCCAACTGCATGGCCCACTGCGGCTATGAGCCAAGCGCCGTGCTGGCGACCACGAGCTCGGTGCGCGAGTCGGTACGGGCCGGTCTCGGCGCCCTAGTCGGCTAAGGCGCTTTAGCGAGCTCTTTCCGTCGGTTCCGACACCCGCTCCACCACTTCTTCGGTGATGGCCGCGGAGCTGGCACGGGTCGCCAAGTCGCCGAGCGACACAATGCCAACCAGACGTTTCTGGCGATTCAGCACGAGAAGACGGCGGATTTGCTTGTCTTCCATAATCCTGGCCGCGTCGGCAACGTCCTGTTCCTCGAATCCATAGACGACGTCGGGACTCATGACCTCCTTGACGGTCATGCTTTTGGGATCAACTCCCTGGGCCGTTGCGCGCACGGTGATGTCGCGGTCGGTCACCATGCCGACCAGGCGATCGCCATCGCACACTGGCATGGACCCGGCGTCGACGTCCTTCATCTTTTTCGCGGCGTCCTCCAGCGTTGTCTCAGGCCGGATGACTTCGACGTGGCTGCTCATGACGTCTTTGAGATTCATCGTTCTTCTCCTGCTTGACTGGCGAATCCTCCAGATCGAGGATGCCCGCATATGCCGTGCCCCCATGCCGGCGGTCTGGCGCCTCAGGCGGATGCCTGCTACTCGGGCAAGCCCACTTCGGAGCGGCTGCGAGTGCAGGTATCCACAATGGCGTACACCAGGCAGCGTGTAAGGCGCTCCATGGCCGGAGCGCTGGCTACGCCCATCGAAAAGCCCGGATAGGCGGCCGGCACTTCGACCGCGGGCAGTCCCAGGCGGGCGGCGGGCAAGCCCCGGCCTCGCAGAATAGCCGCGTCGGTAGCGCCGCTGGTGTTCAGGATCGGCTTGTGCGGCCGGCCTTCGACTTGTTCCCAGGCGCGCATGAGCGATTGCACGACCCAGCTGGTGGGGTCGGTGTGGGTGCCGGGAATCGACAGGATCATGCGGTGGTCCACTTCCAGGCCGGGAGTGTCCGCTCGGATGCGGGCCAGCGCCTGGCCGAATTCGTAGTCCACCTGAGCCGGATCAGACCGAGGGCTCAGCCGCAGGTCGACATACAGCTCGCAGGCGGCTGGGACAAATGCTGGCTTGTACGTCCAGCCGCCCTGGATCGCGCCAATGGAGCCCTGCGGCGCCACCAGGCCTGAGGTGTGCCGCCTGGTGTACTCGGGGAACCAGGCCTCCAGGCAATCGATGACGCGAGCGGCGGCGAGGATCGGGTTGCGGTACGGCACTTTGTGGCGGATGCCGGTGTAGCCCAGGTCGCCCTTGACCCGCACCTTGAACCAGCACAGGCCGACTTCCTCCCAGGAGACGGCGTAGCCGGGTTTGGCCAGGATGGCGAAATCGCCGCGCACGCCTTGCTCCAGCATGAACGAGCAGCCGCTGCCCTGGCCGGCGTTGTATCGCTCCAGGCCCGGGCGCCGATTGGTGGGCATGCCTCCGGCGCCCAGGCCGACCAGCAGAGAACCCCGCAGCCGAAGACCGGCCCGAGCCACAGCCTCAGCAGCGGCCACGACGCAGGTGACATAGGCCTTGGGGTTCTCGGCCCCCAGACCGATGATGTTGCCGTCCTCGATCAGGCCGTCGGGTTTGAGATCGCGCCGTATGGTCTCGCCAATCCAGGGCACATCTTCCTGCTCGGCGCCGGAAAAAGCGGTATCGGTCGGCGCGTACAGCAGCAGGGAAGGCCCGTCGCCCACGCCCGGCAGACCGCCAACCGCGTTACCCTGCCGTTCGTCGATCGGCTGGTATGTGGCTTCGAGGCCCGCCTGGCCGAGACGTTCCACCAGGAACTCGGCGATGTGGCGCTCCTCACCGGTCGGACTGGGGATGCTCACCAGGTCGGCATCGAGCCTCGCTAGAGCATCCACGTCAATCTGCGCCCAGGCGCGCTCCAGGTCCGCGCGCTGTTCGCTGGATAGGGGCAGCTGTCGAACGGGGACGTCAACCCGGGCGTCAGTCACGGCAGCCGCAGTGTACCCGCTGGAGCCAGGCCCGGCCGTGCGCGTATCATCTGCCGCAAGAACCTTTCGCTTCGGAGGTCGAGATTCTTGATGAACCGCTTCTTTGGGATGCTCGCTGCCGGCCTGCTGCTGAGCGCCTGCGGCGGCGGAGCAGCGCCCGCGGCCAGCCCATCGCCAGTTTCAGCCGCGCCTTCCACCGCCGCCAAGCCGGTGGCATCCACCGCCGCGCCGGCATCGGCAGCGCCGGCCAGCGCTTCGGCAAAGCCGGCGGCCAGCGCTGCGCCGGCAGCGGCTTCGGGCGCCGCTTCGGCCAAACCCGCGGCCTCTGGCGCAGCCGCCCCGTCGCTGGCCCCGGTGCCCAAGGTCACGCTGCAGCTGACGAAGCCCCTGCCGGCGCTG
>DATGVV010000701.1:0-3475 GCA_035299885.1 Chloroflexota bacterium
GCAACCACGTGGCTTGACGCGGTGAGAATGGTCGCAGGGTGGGTTGTGACGATGAAGGTGGCGGACCCTCCGGTAGAACTCTCCGTCCTCACGTCCAGGCTCCGTTCGCCAGCCGCGGAGTGCGCGACGCAGGTGCACGTAGGATCCCCTGAAGCCCCGGGCCTGGATTTCCTGCCACAGCACGTATGCGTTCTGGCAACCCTGGGTCCACCGCTCCCACAGGTACCGCTCATAGGGGCTGATGGAGCTTGCCCGCCTGGCTCGCGCACCCGCCATCGCCGTTCCGGATCTCACGATCCGCCGAACGGTGGAACGGTCGAGATCGAGGCGGTGGGCGATGCTCCCCAGACTCGTGCCCTGTTCGTGCAGAGCCAGAACTTCGTTATCCCGCGCCTTGCGTCGCTCGTGTAGCGCAGCTGTGAGACGCGCATCGGCCACGAGCGGGAACGGCGGCTGGCTCACGGCTCTGTCCACGGCCGTGGGAGTTGACGTACTGACTGCCTGAGTCGCTTGTTGTTGCTGCTGCTGCTGGAGCACCGCCTCAGCGGCAGCGTGCAGAGCGTCGTGCTGCCGACTGAGCACTCGTTCCACCACATCCGTCAGGTTCTTGAGCACATGAAAGCGATCAGCCACTTGCACGGCTGTGGGAGCACCACGTCGGACAGCTTCGGCGTAGGCCCCGGCCCTGTCCCGGGTCACGACCTCGATCGTTGACTGGCTCGCAAGCCAGGTGGCCAGGCCGTTCGCTGTGCGGTCCGGCAGCAGATCGATGACTTTGTGTGCTTCGAGGTTCACGAGGATGGTGCCAAAGATGTGCCCCTTCCGCTGCGACCAGTCATCCACACCCAGAGCCACGACAGGCTCAATCTTCGGCAGCGGAGCCGCGCGCACCAGGCGCAGCAACGTTCGAGCGCTGACCGGCATGCCCGCGGCGGCTGCATGACGCGACCCAGGGTCACCGCCTAACGCGAAGCCATTTCGCTGCAGTTGAACCCAGAGGCGCGTCGTCTTGCGCGCGGACGGCGCCACCAGCGACGGAAGCCGCTCGGTGAAGATCTTCCGCCGACACCAGCGCACGCGGCAAACAAAGCGTCGTGTGCGGAGATGGATGGTGACCACGTCGCCGGCACACGGCAGATCGGTCAGCGTGCGTTCATAGCGACTGTGCACCCGCTTCGAGCGCCGGTGGCACAGCGGGCACTTGGCAGCGCGTCGGATCGCGACGGCGACGATATGGACAATAGATCCCTCGCGGTAGACGCGATCGAGGCGTATGCCCGACGCCTCGGGAAAAAACAACTTCGTGAGCACGGCAGCATCTGCCCTCCCCGAGCACAAACCGGCTCATGCCGCCAAATCTTCCCTGAAAGGGCGCATCAAAAGTGCCGGAGAGCCGCCTGAGCGAGCAGGAGGGAGTGGCAGGCGACGAGGGGATCCAGCCCGCGGGCGCGCCAGGTGCCGAACAGCGTTGCGAGGGTGGTGAAGATCCGGGTGCCCTCTGGGGAGCGGGTGCCGCCACTAATCTTGCGCTGGCAGACCACGGGCCGCACGCTCCGCTCGGCGGCATTGTTGGTGCTCGACAGGGCGGGGTCACCGACGAAGGTGAACAGCTCGGGCAGGTACTTCTGGATGCGCCGACACAGCACCGCCTGGGGGACGGTGGCTGCCTCGGCGGCCAGGTACGGCTGACAGAGTGCCAGCAGGTCGGCCTCGTCCTGCCGCTGGGCCGCCGGGCGGTGGATCGCCGGTCCCCGCTGGGCTCGGCACGCCCGCTCATAGACCCCGTGGACCTGGGTCGCCCAGGTCTGGAGGGCGGCATCCTTGGGGTGCTTGTCGGTCAGGTCGTGGATGTCCCGCAGCAGATGCGCCCAGCAGCGCTGATGCGGTCCGGCATAGTGGTCGTAGGCCGCATAGAAGTCGCTCACCAACACGCCGGCGAAGTCCGGACCCAGGACTTCGTCCACGACCTCTTTGTTCCGCCCGCCGCGCACGAAGTACCGCTCATACTCGGTGCTGAAGCTCCACAGATAGCCGTTGACCCCGTCCTCGCGCCACCCCGTCTCGTCCGCGTACACCCGCGGGCTGGCCCGAATCGTCGCGCGAATCTCCGCCACGGTCGCCTGGCCAACGGCGGCCACACGCTGCAGCGCCCCAATGATGGCGCCCTCACTCAGCTCCAGCCCGTGCAGCGCCTGCAGCGCCCACTGGATCAGCTGCACCGGCAAACGCAGCTCCGCCCGCGCCAGGGCGATGTAGGCCAGCAGACCCAGGCCGAGCCGCTGGCGGCCGCTCAGCACCCCCAGCTCGGCCGGTCGCGCCGGTGGAGGCATCACCCGGCGGCCACACCTGGGGCAGCGCCGCTCCAGATACACGTGTTGGATGACGCGCACCGGCGCCGCGGGGAGCTCCAGCACTTCCTTCCGCCACCGCTCGGTACCTCCGCTCAGGGGCGTCGCACACTGCGGGCAGACCGCGACCGCATGCACCACCGTCTCGGTGGGCGCCGGGGCCTGGCCTCGACTGAAGCCGTGCGCCCGCCGCTTCCGCGGTCCACTCTTGCGGCGGCGGGGCGTGGCCGCCGGTTTGAGGCCTGGCATCCGCTGGGTCGGGTCGTTCCGATCCCGCTGCGCCAGTTGCTCCTCCAACTCGCGGATGCGGGCTTCCAAGCGCGCGATGTGCGCCTGCTGCTCGGCGATCAGCGCGAGCGCCTGCTCCAAGCGCGCGTCCAGCTGCAGCACCAGCTCGACCAGCTCGGCGTGCGAGAGCGCCCCCATGACTTCCCGCCGCAGTGCCATGTCCGTAGCCTATCCGGCCGCCCTACCGCCCCGGTAGTCCTCCCCTCCTCGTGACTCTGAGCAGTTACCGCCCACGGGTACTACTCAGACTGACGCGGCGGCCTGAGCGAGCAGGAGGGAGTGGCAGGCGACGAGGGGATCCAGCCCGCGGGCGCGCCAGGTGCCGAAGAGAGTGGCCAAGGTCGTGAAGGTGCGGGTGCCCGCGGGGGAGCGGGTGCCGCCACTGATCTTGCGCTGGCAGACCACGGGGCGCACGCTGCGCTCGGCGGCATTGTTGGTGCTGGAGAGGGCTGGGTCCGTGACGAAGGTGAACAACTCGGGCAGGTACTTCTGGATGCGCCGGCACAGTACCGCCTGGGGGACGGTGGCCGCCTCACTCTCCAGGTAGGGCTGACAGTGCTCCAGCAGGTCAGCCTCGGCCTGTCGCTGGGCGGCCGGGCGGGCACCCGCCGGCCCCAGCTGAGCCCGGCACGCTCGCTCATAGACGCCGTGGACCTGGGTCGCCCAGGTCTGGAGGGCGGCATCCTTGGGGTGCTTGTCGGTCAGGTCGTGGATGTCCCGCAGCAGATGCGCCCAACAGCGTTGATGCGGGCCGTCATAGTGGTCGTAGGCGGCGTAGAAGTCGCTGACCAGCACGCCGCCAAAGTCGGCGCCGAGCACCTCGTCCACCACCTCCTTGT
>DATGVV010000702.1:0-1756 GCA_035299885.1 Chloroflexota bacterium
AACGCCGTTAGGGAGCTGCCGGACGGCAACATCCTGCTCAGCATGCGGAACATTTCGACCGTGGTACGCATCAATCGCCAGACCGGAGAGATCGACTGGAAATTGGGCGCACCACCGCTTGCTGGCCAGCATGCCCCGACGCCTTTGCCTAATGGCAACTACCTGATCCTCGACAACGGCCCTTTCCGGGTTGACCAAGGGGACCCACCGTTTCCGTTCTCCAGAGTCGTCGAGGTGGATCCAGCAACCAACAAGATCATCTGGAAGTTTCAAGATCCGTTCGCCGAAAGCTTCTTCAGCGGTGGACGGGGCAACGCGCAACGGCTTCCAAACGGCAACACGCTTATCAACGAAGCGGCAAGCGGCCGCTTCTTCGAGGTGACGCCGGACGGCGATGTCGTGTGGGAGTACGTGAACCCGTACTTTGGCCCTGCTACCGCTCCGCCCAAGGCCCAGAACAACAATGCCTTCCGGGTCTATCGGTACAGTGCGGATGAAATTGCAGCGGCGCAAAGGACCACCTGATCCACCCCCCGGTGTTCGGGCCGCACCACGCGCACCCGACGTACTGACCGACGCACTGACCGACGCAGTCACCTACGCACTCCGCGGTCGGCCCGGTCTTGGCCCGCCACCCCAGGTGCTATGATCGGCCGCGGCCTTGCTCGGCGGACGCGCGGGTGGCCGGGCCAAGCGCTGGTTGAAACGATGGCTATAGAAGAGCCGCGGGCATTCGGAGATTTGCTACGGCGCTACCGGTTGGCGGCCGGGTTGACCCAGGAGGCGCTGGCGGAGCAGGCCGGGCTGAGCGTGCGTGGCATCGCCGACCTGGAGCGCGGTGCCCGGCGCTTCCCGTACCCGGAGACCGTCCAACGCCTGGCCGACAGCCTGCAGCTGACGTCCTGTGCCTCCTGGGCGAGCTCGCAGAAGTCGAGGGCAAATGGGCGGACGCGGCATCACTCCTTGAGCAAAGCCTGAACATGGCGCAGGCGCAGGGAGATGACTGGAGAACGGTTATCTTGCGTCGGCTGGGGCCAACTGGCTCTGAACCACGGGGATCTCGCTACGGCCCGAGCTCGGTTTACTGAAAGTCTGGAGGTTGCTCATGACTGGGGGTTGGCGGGGTGGGCCGTTGCACCGGTCCTCGCCCATCTGGCCGGCCTGGCGATGGCTGAGAATCGGCCTGAACGCGCTCTGCATCTGGCTGGAGCGGCCACCGGTTTGCGGGACAAGCACCGGGCACGCCTGCAGCCAATCGATGCGGCCAGATTGGACACGGTGATCGAGCCTGCTCGGCGCGCTCTTGGAGAAGTGGACGCAGCGAAGGCCTGGGCAGATGGGTCTGCGATGTTGTTCGACGCTGCCGTCGCATACGCTTTGGAATCTAACTCGACTCGGCCTGCAGCCGCGGCGACAGGCGAGGTCCTGACGCCGCGCGAGACAGAGGTGGCAGCCCTCCTGGGGCGATTCGCCACGAACCGCGAGATAGCCGCTCGACTTGTCATCAGCGAACGCACCGCCAAGCGGCATGTAGAAAACATCCTGCTGAAGCTGGGCGTGCGCTCCCGCGCGCAAGTCGCGGAGTGGGCCGCTGCACGCGGCGTGCCGCCGCCAGCAGATTAATGGGCCGCCAGCGGAGGCTCAACTTGGGCCGACGGCCCAGAGCCAATGCTGATTCCGAGCGCTAGCGTGGTCAGCAGCAAGGAGGGCTCAAGCATGGCCTCTCAGTACATCAGGCGCGGAGTCGCTCAGGTAT
>DATGVV010000703.1:0-1570 GCA_035299885.1 Chloroflexota bacterium
CCAGACTGGGAGACACTCTCCCCAGAGCAGAAGAAGCTCTACGCGCGCATGATGGAGGTCTTCGCCGGTTTCCTGACGCACACCGACTACCACATTGGCCGAATGCTCGACTACCTCAAGAGCATCGGCGAGTTCGACAACACCCTGATCTTGGTCATCTCCGACAACGGTGCCAGCGCCGAGGGCGGCCCTGGCGGCACCACCAACGAGATCCAGTTCTTCAACAACGCGCAGGAAACGCTCGAGGAGAGCCTGGCGAAGCTGGACAAGCTGGGCGGGCCGGAGACTTTCAACCACTACGCCTGGGGCTGGACCTGGGCGGGCAATACCCCCTTCCGTCGCTGGAAGCGCGAGACCTATCGCGGCGGTACCAGCGATCCGTTCATCGTCCACTGGCCCAGTGGCATCAAAGCGAAGGGCGAGATCCGCACGCAGTACGCCCACGCCATCGACATGGTGCCAACGCTACTGGAGATACTGAGCATCGAGCCGCCGCAGACCATCAAGGGCGTCACTCAATCACCCATTGAGGGTGTCAGCTTCGCCCACAGCTTCGACGATGCCGACGCGCCGACGAGGCATCATACACAGTACTTCGAGATGTTCGGCCATCGCTCGCTCTACCACGATGGCTGGCGGGCCGTCTGTCCGTGGCCCGGTCCCTCCTTCACCGAAGCCGGCAAGGGCTTCGGCGCGCCGATCTCAGCCGAGACGCTGGCCGAGCTAGATGCCAAAGGCTGGGAACTCTACCACGTCGCCGAGGATATCGCTGAGAACCACAACGTTGCGGCTGACAACCGTGAGAAGGTGATCAATATGATCGCGACCTGGTACGTCGAGGCGGGCAAGTACAAAGTGCTGCCCATTGATGGGAGTGCGGTGCAGCGGCTTCTCAATGAGCGCCCGCAGCTCACGAAAGACCGTATCAGCTATACCTACTTCCAGGACACGCAGACCGTACCGTGGTTCGGGGCAGTCCACGTGCTCAACCGCCCGCACAGCATCACCGCCGATGTCGAGATCCCCAGGGGAGGCGCGCAAGGTGTGCTGATCTGCCAGGGGACGGGCGCGGGCGGCTTTGCATTCTACGTCAAGGACGGCAAGCTCAGATATGCCCACAACTACGTCAGCAGGGCTATCTTTTCTGTTGCGTCACAGGAAACGGTGCCGGAGGGCCGCCACCAGTTGCGCTTCGAGTTCGAGCCAACCGGGAAGCCAGACATCCCACATGGCCATGGCACGCCGGGAAGAGGCCAACTCTATATCGATGGCAGACTGGTCGGAGACGCCGATATCCCATATACCACGCCAGTTATCTTCAACCCGGGTGGCCTGACGTGCGGCTCCAACCCTGGCTTACCGGTGACGCCTGAGTACGCGTCGCCGTTCAAGTTCACTGGTAAGATCTACGGTGTGACCGTGGATGTGAGCGGCGACCTGATCAAGGACTCCGAAGCTGAGATGCGCCTGGTCATGGCAAGGCAATAGGCAAGAAGGCGCAGGATGCAGGGACTTAATCCTTGCATGCCTGTGAGCACGAGATTGGCATTGCAGTAAAGCAATGCCATCT
>DATGVV010000704.1:0-8193 GCA_035299885.1 Chloroflexota bacterium
GCCGGAGCCGGTGCCGACGTCGACCACGTGGGCGTTTGGATGCTCGCGCAGCCAGGCCACAGCGCGAGCGACGAGCAGCTCGGTCTCCGGCCGGGGGATCAGTACGCGCCGATCGACATAGAACTCCAGACCGAGGAACTCCTTGAGATTGCGGATATAGGCCACCGGCTCGCCAGCCCCGCGGCGCTCGATCAGCTCCGTGTAAGCCTGCGCCTGCTCAGCGCTCAAAGCCTCGTCCCAGTGAGCGAACAGCCGCGCGCGCGGCCAGCCCAGGACGAAGCCCATAAGGACTTCGGCATCCAGGCGCGGGGTGTCCGTGACCGTCCAGCTGAGGCGGCGCGTGGCCTCATCGACCGCGGCCTTGATGGATGTGGCGCCCTCACCTAGCCTCTCCCACTGCGGTGGGAGAGGAACAAGCTTAGGCGGCAACGCGGCTGAGCTTTTCGGCTTCGTCGGCAACGCTTAGCTGGTCGATCAGCCCGTCGATGTTGCCCTCCATAAAGCTGGGCAGATTGTGGACGGAGACGTTGATGCGGTGATCGGTGACGCGGTCCTGGGGAAAGTTGTAGGTGCGAATCTTCTCGCTGCGGTCGCCCGTTTGGACCATGCTGCGGCGCAGGGCGCCCATCTCAGCGTCGTGCTTGGCTTGCTCCATCTCCAGCAGCCGGCTGCGCAGGACCATCATGGCCTTGTTCTTGTTCTTGAGCTGGCTCTTCTCGTCCTGGCAGGTCACCACCAGGCCGGTCGGCAAATGCGTGATGCGCACGGCCGAGTCGGTGGTGTTGACGCTCTGGCCACCGTGGCCGGTGGAGCGATAGACGTCCACGCGGAGGTCCTCGTCGCGGACGTGCACGTCGACTTCCTCGGCCTCGGGCATCACGGCCACGGTGGCCGTTGAGGTGTGGATGCGGCCGCCGGATTCGGTGACGGGCACGCGCTGCACGCGGTGAACGCCCCCTTCATATTTGAGGCGGCTGTAGGCGCCTCGGCCACGAATCTCGAAGATGACCTCCTTGAAACCGTGCACGCCGTTTTCACTGGCGCTCACCAGCTCCACGTGCCAGCGCCGGTTCTCGGCGTAGCGGGTGTACATCCGATACAGATCGGCCGCGAAGATCGAGGCTTCATCGCCGCCGGCCCCGGCGCGAATCTCGACGATCACGTTCCTCTCGTCGTTCGGGTCCTTGGGCACGAGCGCTACTTTGAGGGTTTGCTCCAGGGCTTCCAGCCGCTCGCGAAGCGTCTCCAGCTCATCTTTGGCCAGCTCCCGCAGCTCCTCGTCCTGCTCGCCGTGGAGCATCGCTTCGGTGTCCTCCAGCTCTTTGCGCGTGGCCTTGTACTGGCGGTAGAGGCTGACCACTTCGTCGATGGACGCCAGCTCACGGCCATAGCTGGCCAGCTCATCTGGGCTGGCGCTGGCCATGAGCTCATTGAGCTCGTCATAACGCGCCTCGGTGGCCTCGAGTTTGTCGAACATGGTGGAAACCGACTAGAAGGGTAGCGCAGCGTGGCGGGCAGGCGGTTTAGTATTGTGCGCCATGAAAGTTTCTCGCCTCGCGGCTTTTGCCGGCATGTGTCTTGTGTTGAGCGCCTGCGGCGGCACGGCCAATCCGCCCGCTTCGAGCGCGCCCGCCGCCGCGTCATCCAGCGCGGCGGCCAAGCCTGCCGCGTCGGGCAGTCCCGGCGCAAGCGCCGCCGTGGCATCGGGCACGGCCAGCGCCAAGCCGACCAGTGCCGGGGCTAAGCCGGCGGCCAGCGAGTCGGCACCGGCTGTACCGGCGCCCAGGTCCGGGACGATTACGGTCGCGGTTGTCGGCACCAGCCCGAGCCAGACCCCAATCTGGATTGCCACCGACAACGGGCTCTTCGACAAGAACGGCGCACCGGTCCAACTGTTCACTACGACAGCCCCCGTGGCTATGGCCGCGCTCCTCAAGGGCGACGTGCAGGTCGCTATCGATGGAGGCGCGATGATCGGCTTCGATCCCCCTGGCACGAAGCTGGCCTTTGTCGCCGCGCAGCAGAACGCCTTCAATCAATTCGCCGTTTATGTCAAACCGAGTATCAAGTCGCTCCAGGAGCTGAAAGGTAAAACGGTGGCCGCTGCCTCGCCGGGCAGCGCAGCCACTGTGGCGTTCGAGATCATTCTCAAATCGGCGGGCATGGACCCCAAAAGTGACGTCAAATGGGTCTACCTGGGCACTCCCGCCGCCCAGTGGACCGCCCTGTCGAACGGCCAGGTAGATGGTGGCATCAACGCCTGGCCGTATTCGTTGATGGCACGACAAGCTGGCTTCAACAAGCTGGCGGATGGGAAAGAGATGAAGATCGCCGGCGCCTCCAACACCTTGGGTGTCCAGCGCGAGTGGCTGAAGAAGGATCCAAAGCTGACCGATGGCTTCCTAAGAGCATTCACCGAAGCAACCTACCTGGCCAATCGCGACAAAGCCAAGTTCATTGGTGCCATCAGCAAGCACGCGGAGGTGACCGATCAGGGGCAGCTGGAAGATGCCTGGGAGCGCTTCAACGGGACATTCCCGGAGCCGCCGTACATCACCAAAGAGGCCGTCCAGGAAGCCATCAACGACGAGCCGAACCCGGCGGTCCGGGAGCGCAAGCCCGAGGATTACATCGACAACGGCCCGCTCGACGCGATCGTCGCCAGCGGCTTCACGAAGCAGCTCGCGAAATGAAAACACCGGCGGTCTACTATTGCAGGCCATGAAGCACTCACGCCCTCGCTTTTGTCATGCCGAACGAAGGGAGGCATCCGGCCTTGGGCGCGGATTCCTCGCTCCGCTCGGAATGACAAAGGCTTCACTGACTGTGGCAGCCATCAGCCTCCTGCTGAGTGCCTGCGGCGGGGCGGCCGCGCCAGCGTCCAGCGCAGTGCCGGCCAGCGCGGCAGCTTTCATCAAGCCAGCGGCATCGGCTGCCGCGTCTGCGAAACCAGCCGCGTCCGGCAGCGCGGCGGCGAGCGCGGTCCCCATACCAGCGCCCAAACCGGGGACGATTACGGTAGCAGTCGTGGGCGGCAGCCCCAGCTTCACGCCGTTTTATGTGGGCGTCGACAATGGCCTGTTCGACAAGTACGGCGCGCCAATTCAGTTGGTTCTCATGCAAGGCGCGCCGCCGGCGATGGCGGCCATCCTGACAGGCGAGGTGCAGGTAGCCATGGAAGGCGGCGCACTGGTCGGCGCTGACATAACCGGGCAGAAGCTGGCCTTCATCGGCGCGCTGCAGAACGGCTTCAACCAGTTCGTAGCCTATGTCAAACCGAATATCAAGTCGCTGGCCGACCTGAAGGGCAAGACCCTGGCGGTTGGCAGCCCCGCCAGCTCCGCCACGGTGGCCTTCGAAACCATGGTCAAATCCGCCGGGCTCAATCCCAAGACCGACGTCAAGTGGATCTACGCGGGCACGCCCGCGGCTGAATGGGCGGCGCTGTCAAATAACCAGGTAGACGGAGCCACGCTGGTCTGGCCCTATTATCTTCAGGCCAAACAGCAGGGCTTCGTGGCCATCGGCGACGGCAAGGAGATGAAAATCCCCGGCGCCTCGCTGACGGTGGGAGTCCAGCGCGAGTGGGTGAAGAACAATCCTAAGTTGGTCGACGGCCTACTACGAGCACTGTCCGAAAGCGTGTTTCTGGCCAACAACGACAAGGACAAGGTCATCGCCGCCACCCGCAAGCACTTCGATGTCAGCGATCAGGCCCAGCTGGACGACGTCTGGACGCGCTTCAGCGGCACTTTCCCATCGCCGCCGTACATCACCAGAGAGGCGGTCGAGGAAGCCATCACGGACGACCCGAACCCCGGCAACAAGCAGCGCAAGCCTGAGGACTTCATCGACAACGCTCCGCTGGACGCGCTGGTTGCCAGCGGGTTTACGAAGCAGTTCGAGAAGAAGTAGGCGCTAGCTGGCCGGGAGAGCGCCCTCACCTAGCCTCTCCCACTGCGGTGGGAGAGGCACTGTTTCCGTCTCCAGGCCTTCGGCCAAGATCACTGAGCGGAGAGCGGCGATGGACACTTCCAGCTGCTCCAGCGTAGGCTCGCGCGTCGTCAAGCGCTGGAGCGCCATCGCCGGGGTCATAAAGCCGCGCATCAGCGGCTGGTCGATGTGCCTGGCGGCGAACCGGATCCACTCGTAGCACAGGGCCGCGATGAGCGGCACGCACACGATCCGCGACAGCACGCGCACCGGCAGCGGCGGCGTGCCGATGGCCGCGAACACGAAGATGGCGATGACGAGGACGAACAGCAGGAGCGTGGTGCCGCAGCGCGGATGAATGGTGCTGCAGCGCTGCACCGAGCGCGGCTCCAATGGAAGCCCAGCCTCAAAGGCGTTGATCGTCTTGTGCTCCGCGCCGTGGTACATGAACGTGCGGCGGATGTCCGGCAGGCGGCCCATCAGGCCGAGGTAGCCGATGAACAGCGCGATGCGGATAACGCCCTCCAGCAGGCTAGCCTCGAACGAGCCGTGGAGCGAGCGGCCCACCAAGTGGGCCAGCAGCAGCGGCACGACGAAGAACAGGCCGATGCCGAACGCGAGCGACAGGCCGAGGAGCGCGTACATGGCGCCGCCGCTGATCTCGACCTTCTCCTCCTCGTTCTCCACGTCCAGCGAGACGTTGGCGGAGAACATGAGCGTCTTCATCCCCAGCACAAGCATGTCCCACAGCAGGATGAGGCCGCGCAGGAAGGGGAAGTTGGACACCGGGCTGTCGTACACGCGCCGTGGCAGTGACTCCTGATGGAGCACGATCTGGCCCTTAGGATGGCGGACGGCCACGGCGAGCTGTTTCTTGCCGCGCATCATCACGCCCTCGATGACGGCCTGGCCGCCGTAGGTCGGCAGCTTCAGCGATTCGCCGGCCAGCAGCAGGAAAGACGGAACCCTCACCCTAGCCCTCTCCCAGAGGGAGAGGGAATAAGAAATCAAGCGGGCTGTTTGCTGCGGTTCAGACGCCGCTGGAAGCGCTCTACCTGGCCGGCCGTGTCGACGATGCGCTGCGTGCCGGTGTAGAACGGGTGGCAGGCCGAGCAGATGTCCAGCCGCAGTTGCGGCTTGGTGGACATGGTGGTCCAGGTGTTGCCGCAGCCACATACCACTTTGGCTTCCACGTACGTGGGATGGATGCCCTCTTTCATGACCGGTCGAGTATAGCTCGGCGCTGCTGCGCCCGCTTGTCAAACAGCCTCTTGAGCAGGTACCGCAGGATGATCACGTTGGCGATCAGGGTGCCGATCTTGAGCGGGTTGGGGCGGTGGACGATCTCGAAAATCTCGAGCGGAATGAAGCTGACCGTCACCAGGATCACCAGCCACTCGGCCCACGCTTTCCTCAGCAGAAGCCCGATCGCTTCGGCCGACTCGATGCCGGCGTAAGCGGCGGTGGCGGCAGCGATGCGGATGACCATGGCGTGTGTGATGAACTCGGTGTTGCTTACCAGGAAGTGGATGGCCAGGTCCGGCGGGTTACCTCGGAACGTCCTGAAGACGAGGATGGAGAAAAAGTTGCGCGGATCCTCGCGGCCGGCCACCAGCAGCAGGGCAAAGGCGCCCCACAGCAGCAGGGCCGTGACGCCCTTAAAGATGATGATCAGCCACAACCCGAGCGTCAGCCGCCCAGGCCTCGCGTCGTGCGAGCGAGCCGGGGGTGCCATGCTGCGAGCCGCGGGTGTGCTTACCATGCCGGAGTGCCTACAAAATCTATCGGCGCAGGCTCCTCGTTGGCAAGTCCATAGACCAGGAGTACAGTACGGCGCAGATGAGCGCGCAAGACGAAGAGAAGCGCCAGGCCGGCGTGGCCGCTGCCGAACACGTGCATTCGGGCATGGCGCTGGGCCTGGGCAGTGGCTCGACGGTGTACTTTTTCCTGCAAGAGCTGGGCCGGCGTGTAGGCCAGGGGCTGGAGGTGGCAGGCATCCCGACGTCTGAACGGACGGCCGCCCTGGCGCGCCAGTTCAGGATCCCGCTGACGACGTTCGATGAGCGGCAAGAGCTCGACCTCGCGGTGGACGGCGCCGACGAGGTCGACCCCCAGCTGAACCTCATCAAAGGCCATGGCGGCGCGCTGCTGCGGGAGAAGATCATCGCCCGCGCTGCCCGCCGGCTGGTCATCGTCGTGGACGGCACGAAGCTCAGCCCGGCTCTGGCCACGAACATGAGCCTGCCGGTTGAAGTCGTGCCCTTCGCCTGTGCCCTCGCGCAGAAACGGCTGGCGGACCTCGGCGCGAAGCCGACCCTCCGCCAGGACGCCGCCAAACCCTTCGTTACGGACAACGGCAACTGGATCCTGGACTGCGCCTTCGCCCCCATGGCCGACCCGGCCACCCTGGAGGCCGCCATCAACGCCGTCCCCGGCGTGATGGACAACGGCCTCTTCGTTGGCCTAGCCGACGAAGTCATCGTCGCCCGGAGGGGCTCTATCGAGCGACTTGTCCGCAATGGACAAAGGAGCGCTTGACAAGTTATTGCGCCGGTTGTATAGTCCGTTCGCATACTAGCGTGATAACACGATCATTAAGGGCAGGTAGTTGCTCGATCAATACGTAGACGTCATGGAGGCCGCGCTGCGCCTCAGAATCAACGTCGATACCGTGAAGCGCCTCATCCGCCAGGGACGGCTGCCCGCCACCCGTTGGGGCAATAAGTACATCATCGACAAGGACCAGCTGGAGATGTTCGCCGCCACCTACAACCCGCTGCCCGGGCGGAAGCGGAGGCTCTTATAGCTTGAGGGACTGGGCTGCAAGCGTTGCGCGCGCGATACGACCCGCTCCCCAGCAGCCCACCAACCCCGAGGGCCTCTACGAGACGGCCATGCGCCTGCAGCGCGAAGGCCGGCTGGAAGCCGCCATCGACACGTACAGCGAGGTCATCCTGGCCGACGAGGAATTCGCTGAGGCGTACTACGGCCGGGCCAGCGCGTACTACGCGCTCGGCAGCTGCGACCAGGCCATCAACGACTGCAACCGAGCCATCGAGCTGCGGCGGCATTTCCGGGAAGCGCACCTGGTGCGAGGCGCGGCCTACTGGGGCAAAGCGGCCGAATGCCAACCGGACGATCCCATCCTGGCGGGCTACTGCGAACAGGTCATCAGCGACTGCACGCTGGTGCTGGACTACCAGCCGCGGGCGGCGCTGGCCTACTTCAACCGCGGCTTGGCGTATTGGGCGCTGCGTAACAAACCTATGGCCAAACACGACCTTGAAAATGCGGTGGCTGTGAGTCACAATGAACAGTGGCGAGCAGCAGCGGAAAGCTGGCTCGAGGAGTTACGAAAACCTCGCCTGCTGAGCCGGTACGAGCCGGACGGCTGGCACCATATTTGCGGAAGATAATCCCGGGAGTAGCAAAGAAACTCCCACCTTTTCTTTCGTCAGCCCATGTGTGTCGCACTCCACATATGGGCGGACTCATAGGTCGGGGGCTAGCCGCGATGACTAGCCCCCGACCTTTTTTATACCCTGGTAAAAGTGCCCCGGGGGGTCGCGATCCGGTCCACCCGGATCTTCACCATGATGCCCTTGTTGTCGGGGTCTTTCGAGAGCTCATCGGGGATGACCCGCTCCCGCAGCCGGTCGCGCTCTGGGCCCGATTCCAGCAGCTCGGCCACGCCAAAGAAGCGCGCCATCGGAATCTCGGCGTCGCGGTCGAAGAACATCACCGCTACGTTCGGGTTCTCCCTCAGGTTGCGAATGTGGTTGCGATGGGTCCGCTCCAGGTAGGCCAGGTGGTCCTTGTCCGCCACGAACAGGCTGCCTTTGGGCCCAATGTCGGGCATGCCGTCGCGGCTGACCGTGGCCAGCGCGGGAGCCCGGCCATGGCCAAGAGCTGCCGGGAACTGCTCAGCGTAGGCTGTTAGATCGATGCCTGGGGTGGTGTCTGGAGTCATGCTCCATAGCTTACGCCATGCCACCCACAGCGCTTGCCAGCCAGCGGTTCGCCTCCCAGAAGGCGAAAGCCACGCGCCACTCGCCGCGCTGGACCAAGCGGTGGAACTCAGCGTCGGTAGCCCTGACGGTCACTTCCTTTACCGTGCCGACCGTATCGACGAACTCCGCCAGGTTGCGCGGCGCCGGCACGCTGGTTCGCAGTGAAGGCGCCTGATAGAAGGGCGCCTTGACCTGGCGCATCCAGCTCGCGGCCAGGTAGGCAAAGCTCGCGGCCTGGGCCTCGGAAGCG
>DATGVV010000705.1:0-2115 GCA_035299885.1 Chloroflexota bacterium
GGTTTGGAGGTACGAAGAACTCCAGGCCGCCGATCGGTCCGCTTGGCTTGACCACCCGGGCGAGCTCCGCCAGCGTGGCGGCAGGATCGTCCACGTAGCGCAGCAGATAGGTAAAGGTCAGGCCGTCAAACGTGCCGCCCGGAAAGGGCAGCGCCTCGGCCCTGCCGAGGACGAAGTGCGTGTGGTCGCTCATGCAGGCTTGGCCGGCGTTCGTCCGGCCGCGCTGAATCATGGCCTCGCTGAGATCCAGTCCGACGATGCTCGCCGGTGATTGTTTGGCCAGCTCCAATGCCACGCCGGCCGTGCCCGTAGCTACGTCGAGAACGCGGTCTGATGCTTCGCCGGCCACGCGCTCCACCAGCACCCGCCGCCAGCGCCGGTTCTGGCCAAAGGACAGGACTTCCGCCAGCAGGTCATAACGCGCCGGCAAACCCAAGAACAGATCGCGAGCGAAAACATTAATGTGGGCCACAGGACTTCATCGTAGGCTGCGCATGGCGCGCTAGTTGCTACCGGCTCCACGAATGCACGCTCTCTCCGCCCCCGATGTGACGCCCGGGCTTGCCAGGCTGGCGAGGCTGCGCTGGGATGCGCGGCGGGCCGGCCTGTTGGCGCTGCCTGCTGTGCTGTCGATCGTCCTGGCGATTGGCCTGGCCTGGTTCATCGACGGACGGGTCACTGAACTTATGCTGGCGCAGGCGGCCTCGCGCGCTATGGACCATGTCCGACTGGGCGTGCTGGACCTCGTCACAGCGGAGGATCTGGGCGAGCCGCACACGCCGGACAAGCTGGACGCCCTAGCGAGCCGCATGGGACCGGCGGTCGATCGCATGCGCCAGGCAGGCTCGGGCTTGATCCGCATCAACGTGATAGCGCGCGATGGCACGGTCCTGTATTCCGACGATGCTGCTAAACGCGGCCAGGTTGTGCCATTTACGAAGGAGGACTTTGTCCGGGCGCTCAGCGGACAGGTTGGTCGCGAGGAGTCGAATCTATCTACCCCAGAGAACGCGGATCTCAAGAGCCGCTACCACGATGCGCTCGAGGTCTACGTCCCGCTGCTGATTAACGGCCGGGTTGCCGGGGTGTACGAGATGTACCAGGACACCGGGCCGATGCGCACGTTGCGCGTGCTGCTGTGGTCGGTGGTGGTGGTCTTCAGCGTAGGGCTGTGCGTGCTTGGCTTCAAACGGCGTGCGGCGGTCCTGCCGGCTCGACCGCGGCCGGCTCTCAACGTAGGGCTCACGCCGCGCGAGTTGGACGTGCTGCGGCTGATGACCACCAGCCACACCTACCGCGATATAGCCGAGCGGCTGGTCATCAGCGAGGAGACCGTGAGGACGCACGTCAAGAGCATCCTGCGCAAGCTGGGCCAGCCGGACAGCACGCGCGCGGTGGTGGCCGCCGTCAAGGCCGGCATCGTCGAGCTGCTCTAACTTCACCCGCTAGGGTGATGCGTACCACCCTGGCGGGTGTTGGCGCGCGGCCCCCGAGAGCCTAGTTTGGAAGCATGAGATATATCACTGCGCTGGTTCCGGTCGCTGGCGCAGCGTTTCTAACGCGATTCTTTAAAGGAGAAGAACGATGACACGCATGTTTCTAGTGAAACGATCCGCTACCGCGCTGGCCGGGGCCAGCTTGCTGACGGCCACCGTAGCGGTTCCGATCGCGCTCGCGCAGGCGTATCCGGGCGGCACTAGCGGTGGCACTACCACCACCACGGCGCCGTCCACCACCACTACAGCGCCGTCGACTACCACGAGCACGGCGCCGGCTACGACGACCACCTCACCCGCTCCGGCAAGCAGCCCGTCTTCAGGGAGCGCCGGAACCACGAGCAGCTCAACGCCAAGCATGCCCAAAGCCGGTGGCGGCGGAGGATCGACCAGCCCCGTTGACCGGCTGCCGTTGGTCCCAGCGGGGGCCGCGATGGCCGTCATCGCTGGTGGCTCAGTGCTGGCCGCCGCCCGCCGCAGGAGCCGCTAAGGCAGCCCTACCCGGAAGCTTTCGCCGAGTTAGGCGCCGGTTTAGTTCCGACGATCTCTTCGAATGTCGGCTTGGGCATGCCGGGGCGCCAGGTGAGGTCGCTCAGCTCGATGCGGTTGCCTGACGGCT
>DATGVV010000706.1:0-3243 GCA_035299885.1 Chloroflexota bacterium
CGTGCTGCAGCATCTCGAAGGCGCGCCCATCGAGAGCATTCGAGCGCGCTTCCGCTGGCAGGTGCCGGCGCGCTACAACATCGGTGTTGACGCCTCGGACCGACAGCCGCCCGGCGCCCTGGCCGTCCGGCATGTCGCGGCCGATGGCCGGGCGCAGGACCTGACCTACGGCCAGCTGTCGGAGCAGAGCAACCGGCTGGCGAATGCGCTCAGGGCCTGGGGCGTCAATTCCGGCGATCGCGTTGCGATCATCCTGCCGCAAGACCCCAAGGTGGCCATCGCCCACCTGGCGGTCTACAAGCTGGGCGCTGTCGCCGTGCCAATGACCGTGCTGTTCGGGCCGGACGCGCTGCAGGTGCGACTGGCCGACAGCGGCGCCAAGGTGGTCATCACCAACGGCCCGACCTGGGAGAAGATCGAGCCGCTGCGGCCCCAGCTGCCGGCTCTGGAGCGCTGCCTGATGGATGGCGAATGGGACGGCGTGCTGACCCAGGCCTCAGCCCAGTTCATTCCCCTCGACACCGCGGCGGACGATCCGGCGCTGCTGATCTACACCAGCGGCACCACGGGCGGACCGAAGGGCGCGCTGCACGCGCATCGGGTTCTGCTGGGACATTTGCCCGGCTTCGAGCTGTCGCACGACTTCTACGGCAAACCGGGCGATCGCTTCTGGACGCCGGCCGATTGGGCCTGGATCGGCGGCCTGTACGACTGCCTCTTCCCGGTGCTGCACTTCGGCAGCAGCATCGTCAGCTTTGCCGCTTCCGGTCCGTTCGACCCTGAAATGGCGCTGGACGTGATGGCCCGTAACGGGGTGCGCAACACGTTCCTCCCGCCCACCGCCCTCAAGCTGATGCGCCAGGCCGACGTCAAGCCGCCGGCCAATCTGAGCCTGCGGACGATCATGTCAGGTGGCGAGGCGCTCGGCGAGGAGGTGCTCGATTGGACCCGCCAGCGGCTGGGCGTGACAGTCAACGAGATCTACGGCCAGACCGAGTGCAACTACGTCGTCGGCAACTCCCAATCGCTCTACCCGGTGCGGCCGGGCAGCATGGGCCAGGCGTACGTCGGCCATACGGGGACCGTGCTCGACCCGGATGAGCATGGCGTAGGCGAGATCGCGGTCCTCGCACCCGATCCGGTCATGTTCCTGCGCTACTGGAACAACCCGCAAGCGACGGAGGAGAAGTTCCGGGACGAGCGGCTGCTGACGGGCGATATGGCCCAGCTCGATGGGGACGGCTACTTGTGGTTCAAGGGGCGCAAGGACGACGTGATCAGCTCGGCCGGGTACCGGATCGGGCCCACCGAGATCGAGGAATGCCTGATGCGCCATCCGTCCGTAGCCATGGCGGCGGTGATCGGCGTCCCCGATACGGTGCGCGGCCAGGCGGTCACAGCCTTCGTGGTCCTGAAGCCGGGCTTCGAGCCGGATGCCGCCTCGCTGCAAGAGTTCGTCCGGCAGCGGCTGGCCGCGTACGAGTATCCGCGCTCGATCGAATTCGTGTCCGAGCTGCCGCTCACCACCACCGGCAAGATCCGTCGGACCGAGCTGCGAGCGCGGTGAGGACCCTCTCCCTAACCCTCTCCCACCGTGGTGGGAGAGGGGATTTGTGGCACGCCGTAGGCGCTGGGTGGCGCCGGGTCGGCCACGATGCGATTGCGGATGTGGCCCACGCCCTCGACCTCGCCTTCGATCACGTCGCCCGGCTTCATCGGGCACGTACCGCTGGGTGAGCCTGTCGAGATCACGTCGCCCGGCTCGAGTGTCATGGCCGCGGTCAGCCAAGCCATCTGGTAGGGGATGTCCTTCATCAGGTCGCGCGTGTTGCCGTCTTGCTTGAGCTCCCCATTGAGCCGCAGCTTGATCGACACGTTGTGCGGGTCGGGCACTTCGTCCTTGGTCACGAACCAGGGGCCCATCACGGCGAAGGTGTCGAAGCCTTTGCCGCGATCCATGCGCCGGTTGTCCAGCAGCGGCACGTCGCGCGCGGAAACGTCGTTGAAGGCCACGTACCCGGCGATGTAGTCGAAGCATTGCTCCTCCGTCACGCGGCGGGCGCGCCGGCCGATGACGTAGGCCAGCTCCATCTCGAACTCTACGTGCTGGCTCTCGGGCGGCAGGACAATGTCGTCGAACGGGCCGATCAGGGCCGACGGCGCCTTGAGGAAACCTTGCAGCCGCTCCGCCAGCGGCGGCCCGCCCTGCTTGGCCGCCATCTCGCGGCGGTGGTCGACGTAGTTGGCGCCCATGCACCAGATCTTCGAGGGCTCGGGGACGGCCGGAGCCAGCGCCATCTGGCCCATCTTCCAATGGATCGAAGCCAGCCGCTCAGGGTCGTGCTGCAGGGCGCCGGCGATCCAGTCGGCCAGCTCGCGCGCCCGGTCCAGCCCGTCTGCCAACGCCAGGATGTCGCCCATCGCCGCTGGCATCGCGAGCTGCGACAGCCGCAGCGCCTGGCGCATGGTGTGGCCGCCGTCCTGGTGCAGCCGCGCCGCGCACGCCGCGGACAGGTCAATCAGGTCGTCGCCCAACGCTAGCGCGGCGCGCCGGCCCCAGTAGGTGTTCAAGCTGGCTAGCTTCATGGTCCAAGCATATGCGGGTTGGCCATCCTGCGCGCCGGCTACTCGCCTCGTCCAGCCTACGTGGCCGTGGTGAACATGGCCAAGTAGACTTGGCCCATGCCGGAGGCCGTTATCGTCGCCGCGGGGCGCTCGCCAATTGGGCGGGCCGGGAAGGGCTCGCTGATTGGCGTCCGGCCCGACGACCTGGCGGCGTACGTCACCTGCAAGGTGCTCGAGCAGGTGCCGCAGCTCGAGAGGACCGACATCGACGACCTGCTGTGCGGCTGCGGGCTGCCGGGCGGAGAGCAGGGCTTCAACCTCGGCCGGGTCATCAGCATCCTGACGGGCCTGAACGTGCCGGGCTGCACTATCACCCGCTACTGCTCGTCATCGTTGCAGACCACGCGCATGGCCATGCACGCCATCCGCGCCGGCGAGGGCGAGGCGTTCGTCAGCGTAGGCGTGGAGTCTGTCTCCCGCTACGGCAACGGTACGTCCGATCCCGACGACGCCCGCAACCACCGGTTGCTGCCGGGCAACGACGAGGACTTGCCGGACGTGTACATCGCCATGGGCCAAACAGCCGAGAACGTGGCTGAGCGCGAGGGCATCGGCCGCGAGGAGATGGACCGCTTCGCCACGAACAGCCAGAACCGGGCTGTTCATGCCCAGGAGGAC
>DATGVV010000707.1:0-13694 GCA_035299885.1 Chloroflexota bacterium
TTCCAGCCCGAAGTGGAGTCGTGGCGGCAGCGCTGCGAGGCAGTGGTTGCGCGCTGGAGAGCTGAAGATCGAGAGCAGCTGGAAACCGTTGGGCAGAGCCTGCGACAAGCAGAAACCCTCATATGGAGCCTGAGCCAGCGGGAGAAGCGCCGCGCTGAGGAACGGGATGCGCTCAGCCGAGAATTCCACATCCTGGTGGAGAAGGCCCCGAGCCTCCCACTCGACCAGCCCGACATTGATTGGAGCACGGAACCTATTTCTCTCCGTGACATCACGGCGCGGCTTGAGTCCATCCAGCAATTGCTTGATGAATTCAACGCGCAACCGCCCACGGGAATCCAATGAACGGCACCTCGAATACGGCGACTAGGAAGACGCTAGTTGCAGGATCCGCGGAGGAGTTGCACGATTGGGCCCGCCGGCGAGTCCTGAGTGGCACGTCTCAAGATCGGCTCGTGCCTGGGCTCGTGCAGCGAGGGTTATCCGCCCAAATGGCCCGGTACTTTGCACGCCATATCACCGATCAAACGTATGCGGAGCGTCGTGCTTGCGCTCTCCGTTTGAGCATCTGGGGCGGCATCTGGCTAGTTGCAGCGCTGTTGATCCTGCTGGTTGTCCACCAAATCACGGGTACTTGGTCAGCCCACGGGCCGTGGCTTGTTGGTTGGATCGTGGTGATATGCGCCGCGGTGCGCGTGGTTGGCGGGATGCTCTTGCTGCCCCACAGGAAGGACATGTCCAGCATAACGCTCACCGATGGTTCAATCGACGCCCATCCGACAGGTTTGGCACCCCTGGCGACAACCGGCAGCATCCTCGACTTTCAGCTGTTAGGGCTTCGGCCCGATTCCTCCCCTGATGACGTCCGGCGCGCCCACCGTGAACTGGCCCAGATATGGCACCCAGACCGGTTTGCTGATTCCGCGGATCTGCGCGTACGCGCGGAACAGCGGATGAAACAGATCAATGCCGCCTATGCGAGATTGTCCGTGAAAGTGCCAGCGCACGCAATCGAAGTGGGCGCAGGCGCCGACTAGCTTCGGAATTTGCCCGAAACCGAAGCGCTCCGTTGCTTGTCGGGCTGATCGCCATCCCCGTCCAAGGCCGGAAGAAGCAGCAGTTTCGTGACTCTCGATGCTGAATCTAGAACCACCCAATGTACGGGAAGAGGAGTGGGAGCCATGGCTGCATCTCATCTCATTGCTTCATCCTTACCGCTCTTGGGATCGGTTCTGTGATTGCCTGATTCGTAATCTCGAATTACTGACAGGCGCCCAGCGCATCTCCATTCTTTATCGCGTTGGAAGCGCAGAAGTTCAGTCAGACCAGGCCCTGGGTCGAGTCCCAGGCGGCTCGGTTCTGCCAGAGGAGGTGGGACAGGTACGAACACGAGATTCAACCACCTACGCCATGATCTACAACGGGGCGAAGTTCGCCGCCTGGCTATCGTTTGTCGATGCCGGCCGGTGGAACCTTGCGGAAATACTGGCCCGCGTGTCGTTACCGATCGGGCAATTAGTAGCCCGGGTGCGGTGTTTTGAAGACATGCGTTCGGCGCTAGGGGAAGCGCTGTCGCTATCGGAGCGCACCGTGGGCGGCCTTGCGGCTGTGACCAGGGACAACCTGGCTAAGCTCCTTGCCGCCAGCGCCCGCGCGAACCAGGCCCCCACGATCCTCCTCACGAGAGAGGCACCCGAGCGATTTCAGGCGACCTGGTGGGAGGGGGAACTCGGCTTACAATCGGTCCCCATCACGATGCTAGATGTCCTGAACCGCGTTGAGGACGCAATCGAGGACGCACAAGACGTGTCATTGCGAGCCAGCGTCGCCGAGCAGTTTGCGGCGGAGATCGGGGCGACAGTTGGCGGGTTCGATTGGTTCTACTTTGTGCCGCTGAGAAGCTTTGACGCCGTCGTGGGGCTGCTTGGCACCGGGCTGTCGCTTGCTTCCCTTCCGCCCGGGGATGTCTTTCAGGTAGGCTTGCTGGGCCAGGACCTGGCAGGTTTCCCTCGAGCAAGCGGCAGGCGCATGCAGCAAGCTCAGGCGGTAGAGCGATTACGCCTGATCACGGACGTGCTTGGTCAGCAGCTGTCGCAGGCTGACTTACGAGAAGCGGCGTTTACAGATGGCATCACGCGAGAGCGCGGCCACCTGGGCATTGACCTGCACGACTCCATCCTGCAGGACTTGACTTACCTCCAACTTCAACTCGGTCGCCTCGACGGGCTCATGACCGAGGATCCTGAACGGGCGAAAACCGTCCTGGCACAGGTGCAGTCACAGCTGCAGATGACATCGCGCGAAGCCCGTGAGCTGGCGGTGGGACTGACCACAGGTGAGACCTCAAGTCACCTGCCCGACGTTCTCGAACCGGTGGTCGATCGCTTTCGGACACGATTCGATGGCAGGGTGGATTTCCGCAGTGGTGGAATGGAGCGGCCGTCGCCTGCCAGTACCAATACGCAGGTCATGCGCATCCTTCAGGAGCTGCTGAACAATGTCTGGAAGCACGCGGCCGCCAGCCGCGTGTCGGTCGATGTCTCGTATGAGAAGGACCACATCCGGCTGACGGTGGTGGATAACGGGAGGGGCTTCGTGACGGAAGATCGCAGTCAGAGCCAGCTTGGGCTGCGGGGACTCCAAGAGCGAGCACAAGAGGTTGGCGCAACCGTGGACTTTAACAGCGACCCGGGCAAGGGCACTACCGTCACCGTCCGGATTCCAGCTTAAGGTCGCCGGCGGGCCGTATCGCCTCGCAGCGCCATCGCCGTCAGGCCGGCGGCAATCCCTAGCCCTTGAGCGAAGGCGCGTGCAAAAACCAACGGCGGAACGGATAGACTCAGGCCCGGATCCGAGCGGGCCGCGCGTTGTGCCAGCGGCCAAGTGCTCGCCAAAAACGCAAGCAACACAGCCAGCAGGCACTTTCGTGCGCGCTGCTTTTTGAGAGCGGCAGGGACTAGCAGAGCAGCAACGCCGGCGAGACCGATTTGCAGCGCCATGCCAGGCGGTGTGTACGAGTCACCGAGTGCCTTTTTGGGGTGGTGCCTGTAGATGTCAACTCGGAAATAGCCGTAACGCAACTTCTTCTGGAGATATTCGCGGAGCCGCTCGGGATGCTGATGCCGCACTCGTGCGTTGGGCTCAAAAACGAATCTCGCCCCTTGCTCGGCGAGTCGGAAGGCGAGGTCCACGTCCTCAGCCGAATTGGCTGGGAAACGCTCGTCGAATCCACCTGCCGCCAGGAAATGCGCTCTTCTCAAGGCAACTGTGCCAGTATCCAAGAAATCCACTCGCTTCGCCCGGGCGAGGCGCGCATATTTGTATTCAAATTCGAGCTGGACGAACCGCGGCAGCAAACGCCCTTGATTCGTACTGTATGCGCCCTTCACAGCGACCACGTCTGGATCTTGAAATGGTGCCAGGAGTTCCTCCAGCCAGTCTGGCTCCGGCTGGGTATCAGCATCCAGGAAGACCAGGGTGTCGCCAGATGCCGTTCGCGCGCCGAGATTCCGGGCCGCCGCTGGACCGCGTCCAGCCCCACTTAAGACGCGCACGCCAGGCCGACTGGCCAAGGCGCACGTAGCGTCGTTCGATCCGTCGTCCACCACGAGCAGCTCAAGCTGCCACCCTGATATTCGCTGGCTCACAACGGCGTCGAGACAGTCGGCCAGCGTTGAGCTGGCATTGTAGGCGGGGATCACGATGGTGACCGTGTCCAACGTTGGGGATTGTGGGGACGTGGGGGCTCGTTCGGCGACTATCACGGCCCTGACTAGCCCGCCGCGAACACAACGGCAGCCCGTCCCCGCTTTGCTACAGCGAGGCTCACGAGTAGCAGTAATGCCAGCTCCGCTAACTGCGCGATGTGGAGGATGACGCCGGCAGTCAGGGATTGCGTGAGGCTAACGCCCGCCGGGTTCAGCACCGCCGCGATGCCAGCTTCGAACATTCCCGCGCGGACTGGCGGCGCGGGCAGCAGTCCCACGATATAACCAGCCAGCAGCAGGCGCACGACCAAATCCAGACTGGGCGGTATTCCCGTGGCCAGCAAGACCAGCCAATTCGCAGCGAGCCCGGCGGTCCAGACGGCTCCGGACGTCACCACCAGCGACACCAGAACTCGCCAGTTCCGCATCCCGACCGCCAGCTCCAGCAGCCCGTGGACAAATGCACTGCACATGCTCGTAAACCCTTGTCGCCACCTGAGGCCACGGCCTTGCAGCAGGGCGAGGGCGAGGCCGCAGATCAACACGGCGGCGAGCAGTCCTAAGCCCAGGCGGGTTTGGCGCAGCAGAGCCGTGCCTAGAAACGCCGCGGCAAGGCCTGCCAGGCACAGCGTATCCAAGGCCTTGATCGCGGCCAGTGCAGCGGTGCCTGCTAAGAGCGGCCCGCCTTCAGCTTTTACCAGGCCTACGCTAACCACGTCGCCCGCGCGCAGGGGCAAGAGTGCATTCGTGAGCTGGCCGGCTACGAGCGCCCGCAGGCAGCGTGGATAGTCAAGTCTAGCGGCGCCCATCAAGACTTGCCAGCGAAGCGCCTTCGCGAGCTCAACCACCGCCAGCGTGGGGAGAATGGCTAAAGCGAGGAGTGGAACGAAGCTGAGGCCCAGACCGATATCATTCGCCAGCGTTTAACGACCATGATCAGCCATGATGAGCACGGCCAGTGCCGTCAGACGCGGCACTTCTTGGGGCCATGATTGTCTTGGCGAGTCTTGTGGCAGGCGTTTCCCAACGCGGGGTCCTTGTCGGCCTGCTGGTCGCTGGATTGGTGGATCTGGTTGCCCTGGCCGACTGAGTTGCCGTTGCCCTGGGCAGCTTCTGCGGAGAGCACGCCTTGGGCTGCGATGAGACTCACCGCCAACCATCCAGCCACCCCGAGGTTCACCAGCACGCGCTTCAAATGTCGACCTCCGTGGGACTTGGGCTGACATAACCCTGTGCCGTTATCTGGCACTGCGCCATCAGCTGTCCCGTAAAATTCAACTCCCAAGAGCCCGACATGACAAGGGTGGATAGTACCCCTTGGTTGTGCTGAAATGCCCTAGTGGTCACTTTTGGCCCGGCTCCGCAATGCCTGCAGCCTAAGCGCCTGCCCCCGAGTCGCGGCGGGCCGCCTGCGCCTCGGCGAGTTCAGAACGGATGTCGGCGCTGTTTGGTTCGCGCGACAACGCCTGCTCCAGCGCGGCTACGGCTTCGTTCGGAACTTGATCTGCCAGAGCTGCCCTTCCCCAGGTTCGGTAATAGCTGGCTTGCAACCTCGGGCGCCACTGCTGTTCTGCTGCCTGTTTCAACAAAGTACGGGCCGCGGCCGTATCTCCAAGCCGAAGAGCCACGAGACCTAAACTCTCGAGGGCGTCGGGTGAGTGTGATCTCAGCTTGGCTGCCTCCCAAAACAGACGAGCCTGGTCCGGCTTCTGCAGCTCTATGGCCAAGCGGGCGGCCTGCGTGTAAAGCAACGGGTTCAGCGGATCCAGGCGGATAGCGGCATTCATATAGTCGGAGGGCTGTTCGCTCACATTGGGAAGGGCTTGCTGCTCGGCGAGAACCGCTTGAGCCAGGTCGGCCAGGACATACGAATCTCGTCCTCCTGACCAATAAGACGCCATTCGAAGTTGCTCGACGGCAGACTGCAACAGCGAGGCATCATTCGTCGGCTGACCCAAGCTCATCAATCCGTCGGCTAACTGCTGGTGATACACGGGCTCAAACGGCCGCAGCCGTGTGGCCAGCTCGAGCCACTGAACTGCCTTGGACGAGGCACCGCGGCCTAGCGTATCCACTGCCTGGCCGTAGGCGAGATCCGCGCTCGCGGCCGACGCCACATCCAGGATGAACAAGGTTCCGAGTACAACAGGAAGGGCACGGATGAGGGGCGGCAAGGGAATGATCCGAACGTTGTTCTGGCGCCCGAAGATGCCCACGCTGCAGCCCGCGATGACCCAGGCCACCCATTCGGTGGTGATGCGAGATTCTCCGAAAGTGAAAAGCACGAAATACGTTATCGATACCGACAGGAGTGCTACTGCGGTGGCTGGATGCCCACGTGTCGCCGCTAAATTCGATGAGACCAGACGGCGCACCAGGAGACCGATAACCGCGAGTTCCAGCAATAAGAAGGCGGCCAGCCCCGAAAGGCCCGCGCTTGATGCCAAACGAAGCCAGGTGTTATGGGGCGCGTCGTCCCGACCTACGGAACCATCGAGCTGGTCGAGATCTGTCGACCTGTAAGCCGGGTAAGCCAGCTCAAAGGAGTCGGGGCCCCAACCAATCAGTGGCCGGCTGGCCACGAGTTGGACGGTGCTGCGCCACAGATATTGCCGTTCTGAAATAGGCTGCCCGCGTTGTACCACCCTCGACGTTGCAGTATCGACTCCTTCTCCAAAGGCGGGCAACACGAGCAAAGTCACGAAGGCAGCGACCAACCCCAGCAGCGGCACGGCGATAACCGGGCCTATCAGTGAGCGAGTTCGACGCCAGCGCCGGCACAGAAGAACCATCACCGCGAGCCCAACCTGTGTCGCTACTGCCAACCAGGCAGTGCGTGTTTGAGTGAGCAGCAGCGCAGCAATTTGTACCGGCAGCGTCCATAACGTGAGGTCTCGGCCCAAACCCCGCAGCCGCCAAGCGAGCCACACGGTTATGGGCACGCTCAGCGCGAGAAATTCGGCGAGGCTGTTTGGGTTTCCGAGCCCACCAAGCGCAGTACGGCCATCGTCCGGAATAGGCCAGCCCAGCGGATCGAAGCCTAGCTGCTGAGCAATGCCATACATGCTGTTGCAGGTCGCGGCGAGGACCCAGCCGGCAGCCAGCCCGGTAAAGCTTTCATCATTTCGAATCCAGGCGGTCGCAAAGAAGAAATAAGCAACTAAGACGAACAGCGTGATAAGTCCCTGGTCGTGCTCGTAATTACCAATCAGAGACACTGATGGGGCCACTGAGGCCGCGGTCGCGGCCACGCTGATCAGCAGAAATATGATTGCGCAGAGACTGGCGAGTTGGGCGACTGGCGGCAGGGAGACGTCGTCGCGCTGCGCCATAGCCAGCAAAGCAAGCGCGAGGCCCAACTCCAGCACAATCAGCTTGGGGCGCTCGAAGCTATCTCCGAACAGCGGGGAGCAGACCAGGGGTACGGCAAAAGCGAGCACCGGCAGTAACCAGCGCTTGGGATCGGACCTTACCGCTGCCCGCCTCGCAGATGGCTGCGTTGCCCCGGCCTGATGGCATGTGGAGTGGCGAACTTGAGGGCGGATGCGCTGCACTATAATCCGCAAGTTGGGCGTCGGCTACGGCAATTGCCGCTAGTCATACGTTCCGTTTTCACCTACAGCAGGGCGCGTCGCGTCTTTTCCGCACCAGTTTCTGCAGTTTTGACGCTTGTAGCAGGGCCAAGTGGTGGCAAATGATCCAGCGAAAAATGTCGTGCTTTGGGGTTGGGAAGGCCGTGAAAGCCTGCCGAACGACTCGCGCTCGGCGCGGCTGTCAATGGATCCGACGGCGTGCTGCCGCCGCGGTGGGCATTGTCGGGCTGATGCTTGTGCGTGAACGGCCCAACCCCCGGTCTAGCCGCGTCGGGGCTCACGATCACATTTGCATCTGCGCAGACCGGCACGCCTTCGCCGACAGGACTGCCCTGGTGCAAGCCCCAGCAACGGCCAATCCCTGTACCGGAGCCCACGCTACATTCTGAACCCTTGGTTTGTGCTCCGCGGTCGAGTTATCGAAAGGCTTCCGCTCTCGATCGCATTATCGCTGTTTCCGGTTGGGCTGGTACTTAGGATCGAGAAGCCTGTCTAAGCACTTGCTCTAGCGAGAACCGTCGGCAGACATTAGCAGGCATCAAAAATCCTTAATGCCGTCGTAGTAAGCGACCAAGAGTTCTTGTGGCTGTGCTCCCTTAGACAGCCCACGTTCAACGATGGCAGCCGAAGCAGCTCCATAATGCTGCCCTCGCAAAACCCTATAGCACTAGCTAAGTACCATTCGGCACGGAGTGGATATCGCGTTATCCATTGCGAGTAGACACGTTGGACCGTCTGCCACTGAACTCCATGAGGTGACGCAAGGAGTACTTCCTCACCCACGTACCGGGTGATTGGATTCTGGCTGTCACCCGCCACCGCTCGGCGCATGGCTGCTATCGCCTGTTGATTTTCATGGAGCGCTTCGTCGACGCTCGCTAGGAGATGCCATGTCCTGCTGTCGTTAGGATCGCGGCCGGCGGCCGGTTGCAGCAACCCGGCGGCTATCACGAGTTCACTTGTACTTGAGGTGTCGGGCTGCTGGCCAGCAGCCCGTGATACGCCACAACCCGGCCCGCGTTGAGGCGAAGCCGTCAATCAGAATGACCCTGTCACATTAGCGCTCGTGAAGGACGGCGAAGGGAAGCCGTACCGCCAGCTCCTCCTGTGGGTGGATAGGTGAAGTTGGCAAAGGCTGGATCAGTACGCGGGCGTCTGCTCCGTCGTTTATTAGAACTGCCGTGTGGTGGGTTCGGCTTAAGGACGGTCCTTTCGCCACTCCAGGCCGAGCGCGAGGTTGGAGTGTTGGAACCGAGTGGGCATCGCAATGGGGCCTGCTGCTCACATGCTGCCTAACCCTCGCAGTCTTCTGCTGGGCGGTGGCAGCCCTTCCGGTAGCGCGCTCCCTCACGACCGATCGGTTGTCTGGCCTGGCTGTGCGCACCAATCCCAAACCCCAGATTGTCCTCGCCAATCCTGCCTCAACACCCGGTCCGTCCAGCTCCCCATCGTCTCCTCCGGCTCCACCACTAACCATTCCGGCCAGTGCTCCCGCGGTGCCGAACGCTACGCCCGCCCCGGCTAGCCGCTTCGATAGCACGTACACTGTGCGCCCAGGCGACACACTATTCAGCGTGGCCCGCCGCTATAACGTCTCGCCGCAAAGCCTGGCTGCCGCGAACGGTATCGCCGATTCCGGCCTTATTCGGGTTGGTCAAAAGCTGATCGTCCCCTAAAGCAAGTGCTCCCTTGATACCTGGCGCTAGGTAGGTGATGCAAGCGGGTGTGCCGCGAATGCTGCACGAAGCTGCCATGCACCGCGATGTTGCGAGCGCCGTTGCCCTCCTATTCTGGATTGCTATGGCACGAGCTTCGAGGAGCACGCCTCGCTCAAATAGGCTCGACCATCTTGAAGCGATCGTTCAGCGCATGGAGCATCAGGCCCGGCCTCCCATGACTCCTGCATCTCTTAGACGGCTGCGCGAAGAGATCCGCGAAGAACGACGGCTGATGCAATCCCGGCCCGCCGGCATGACGACGCGCCAAGTCGCCGATGAACTAGGCATCGCCGAGCCAACCATCAGGCGCTGGATCCGCGCTGGGGTACTGCCGTCCGCTTCAATCATTACGCCGGCGGACATCGAGGCGTTCCGGCGATGGATGATGTAAGCGCAGGGGCTTAGCCCCTTCTTCCTACGCAGATATCCCTATTACGCGTTGCTGCTCCCACCGATGGCAAGCGGGGCTGTGAACTCTAGGCTGGACGTAGGGATATGCAGTAGACCGTGCAGCGTGGCTTCTGACCGTTGACGTCCCCAGCCTTGCTTGACAGAGGCTGATACGTCCTTGGAGGTGAACAGCGGCCATGGCCGCTGAGGCACGAACTCCTCGAATGGGGATCGCTGGCCTGCCAGCAACATGGCTTATTACGCTGGCAAGCTCACGTGGTCTGAGCATCGCCGCTGCCAGCTGCGCGGCGCTCTACTGCGTGCTTCTGGCCCTGGCGCTGCTTCAGAACCGAGGCGTTATTGATAGCCGACTGCCGATTCCAGTAATGGACAGCGCTATCATCCGGCGCAGTCATGCTGAGTTGCGGCCAGAAGCCGTGACCACGGCGGACGTGGCTCATCGAACCCAATTGCTTTCCCAGGCACGAAGCGGCTCCGGGTCCGAGGTTGCGGCGCCGCTGCTGACGCTGGAGATCGAAGCCACGCCACCGGCGAGACTGTGGATTGTTGACAGTCAGGGCAGTGAAATTGGCGCCAATCCGTTCAGCGGGCTCGTTATGAGCCTCATGGACGCATCGTACTCAGGGGAGGCAAGCCCGCAGCAGCGGGTCGCAATTGGCGCTGCCGAAGGCGAATACCGAATCTTTCTCGTTGGTATTGACAGCGGCAACTACATATTGCGTGTGCGTTTGATGGCGGACGGTGATCTGGATCACGCTGTGCAATACGGCGGCGGCGGGCACGTATTCCGAGATACGCTCCTCCGGGCCACCGCGAGGGTGGCCCTAAACGGGAGGCAACCGCAGCTGACCGTTTCCAGCATTGAAGTGGTCAAAGCAGCTGATATTCCAGTCGCCGCTGACGGCCAGACGGATGACGGTCCGGTCCAGGACCCGCAAGCGATCGTTAGGCTCGGGCCGTCAGCGAGGCTGCCCCTGCCCCTGCCTGGTGTAGTTTCGTCTGGAGGCGTCGAGATCGGCAGCCCGGCGAGTTCGACTACGGCGAGTGTGGCCGCGGCCGCGCCGCAAATGTCGCTGGGTCCTTCCAGTCAATCGTTGGGTGTGTCGAACTCAGCCATAGACGCATCGCCGGACGCATCGAAGAGCGGTGGGCAATCCTCGGCTTCGCCATCGAGCTCTTCGAACCCGGGCGTGGCTTCGTCGTCTACGGTTGCCGCAACCCCAACCCCGACGTCACTGCCTGCAAGCGCAACCAGCACGCCGATGCCGGGCGCATCACCCACTCCGTCCCCGTCTCCCGACCCCACCTCCACCGCGGCGGCATCGCCCTCAGCAACGCCAACGCCTAACGTGTCGGTTACGGCCACCACGGCCCCAGCTACGGCAACGGCTACACGGATCAGTAGCGCAAGCCCCACTGCCACGCCTCCGCCTACTCGCACCCCGACGTCGACAACTGGCGGAGGTCCCACGCCAACTTCCACCAAACAGGGTGGGCCCCACAACGGAGGCGATTCTTAGGCCGACCAAGCGCCCGTCTGGTCAGCGACCGCCTGGGGCAACTCGGACTGCCTGCTTGAGTACGGCCGGGGATTCTGCCGAGTCCAGAACAATCATCTCGCCCCAAACCAGCCCGTGCTGGAAACGTTTCAGATCTATATGGAAGAGCAGTGGATCCAACCGCCAGGGACTGGGCTTTCTAAGACGGACGAGGGACTCTTATGGAGTCACCATTGCTTTAGGGGTTGAGTCGAGGCGAATGGCTTGTGCCTGCTTTTGCAGAAAGGGCCGAGCGAACGGTCGCGACGAGCTGACTCAGATGGAACGGTTTGGGGAGAAGCGAGATTGGCGAAATGAATCGTTCATATTGCTCCGCCACAAATAGTCCAGCCGAAGAAATGACCACAGGAATCTGCGACATTTCGGCGGAGCCGCTCAGCTTATCAAGCGTCTCGAAACCAACCGGATCGACGCCCATCATCATGTCCAGAATGATGAGGTCGGGACGAACCTGTTTGATGAAGTCGTATGCTGACAGTAGCCTGGGGTCAAACTGCACGTCGTACGACTCGTCCAGCTCCTCGAGTACCAACTTGACCAACTCGGCTAGTCGCAGGTCATCGTCGATGACAGCGATTCGCGGCCTCACAGCCTGGGACCCACGTGCGGCTTGCTCCACATCAGTACAGTAACTGGCGGCATCAATGTTGAAAAGCCTTGTAGCCGAAATGAGCTACAGACGGCTTCGCGCTTGCACGTGACATTGAGCAGTCATAGCGATCAGGATGACGCGAAATGCCGAACATCCCTAGGTGCGGTGAGTCGAAGAGATCTTGCAGCAATTTGTTTTTCACCACAGGCTGAATGAAACGTATGAACGCTCTCAAAGCCCGTTATGAGGTGCTGCGGGAACCTCACAATACTCCGCCTTACCGCGTCAGAGTCTTTGATAGACAGAACCGATTAGTAGCATTTCGTCGGTTTTGGACCCGTATCGAGGCCGAAGACTGGGGCAGCAAATTGGCGCCATCGCGATAATCTGGAGCCTCGCGGCCCAGTGCCCAACATACGGCGATGCATGCTTACGTTACTCAGTGTGACATCGGCTTGATTTTTAGGGGAGATAGCTCTTTTTCGGGGCCAGCCTTTCTGGTGGAATGCACTCCATCTGAGGGCGAAAGAAAGGGAGCAAGAAGATGAGCCAAGCAGTGAGAGTTGCCGCGGACTGCCGCCAATTTCCAAGCGAACAGAATTGCAGTCTGTACATCGCCGGCTCCGAACAGGAAGTACTGACCGTGGCGGTCCGCCACGCCGTCAACGAGCATGGTCATCAGGAGACGCCGGAACTGCGCCAGCAGATCCGGGAGTTACTCAAACCAGAGGCCTAGAGAAGCCGGTTTAAGAGCCGGCCGTCACGTCTTGGCGTAGGTCGCGGCGCTGCGGAGCTCGATCCCAACGAAGGGCCCGTCACCGAGTAACCACGCGTCGCCAGGGCGGCAAAGACCCTATAGCAAGTGCTAGTTCTGACAGAAACGGCGCCGGCTAACAGTCACTGGGGTCCAGCCTCGCTTGCAAATGCTTTCGTCGCTCGGGTCCTGGATAGACACGGTCGAGTGCCGCGAGGCGACGTCGAAGCTCGCGCATCGTGGCCTGGTCGCCCTCTCCAAATTTGCGGGCGCGCAGCCGAAGCTGGCTTTCAATTTCGTCGAGTCGCCGATGAAGGGTGGTAATCCGCATAACGACGTCGCGCACGTGGTGCGGCCCACTAGCTTCTTGGAAGATCTGCAATTGCGCTTCGAGCAGACTTGTCTCCGCCAGCAGGTCTGAGAGTCGGCGAAATGCATGAACGTAAGAGTCCGTGGAATGACAACTCCTGTCGCTTAATGAACGACAAAGCCGCACAGGAGTGGAAGCGGCCATCCGAATGGGCTATGAAATGCTTTGGTGTTTACGTTTAGCTGACTGCTCCCAGACTCCTCCAAATATCAGCAGCCGGGTTCTACAACTCTGACGCCAATCCGCCGAGCACGTCCCGTGCAATACGCCAATCGGGCCGGTATGTCGCCCAGGCATTGGGGCTGTTAACCGCATTGAAGTAGACCAGGGCGCGAACCAACGGGTAGTGGGTCAGCGCGCCGGGAACCTCCGCCAACCATTCGCGCTGACGCTCAGCACTCCCGCTTACCCCTAGCTCGGCGATGATGATGGGCTTACTGAATTGCTCAACAAGGTCGTACTTGGGCCGCAGCAGTTGCTGGAACGATTGCGGCTGGAGAGCATAGCCGTGGTCCCACGTCGCGTCGCCCAGGATGGTTAGTCCTATTCGGTCCACGACGTCCTCGCCAGGATAATAGGCTTGCGCTCCTGACACGCCTGCCGGTGACCAAACCCACCGCACGTTGGTGGCCCCACGCTGACGAAACAGCATCACAACGTGGCGAAAAGCCTCGCGAAAGAGCGAGGGATCGTTGGCTGCCCAGGGATAAAGGCCGCTGAGATCCATCTCTTGGCTCCAACGTAAGTAGACAAGCTGTGGATAACTGGCAGCTACCACGTTGGCCAGTTCTAAAATCTCGCCGTCCCGTTCTCCCATGACCACCACGTCGAGCACCGGCCGAGAGTCGCCCATGGGCGGAAATGGCTCGATTGTGACGAGTGGAACTCGCCGATTGCGGGCCGCGAACAGGGCCGCCCGCAGTCCAGCGGAGTCGTCCTGCCTGACGTAGAAGTGTTCCACGTCCAGTGACGTCGGCGATAGCCTATGCG
>DATGVV010000708.1:0-1669 GCA_035299885.1 Chloroflexota bacterium
CTTCGCCTTGGCCCTGGCTATTTCGACCAGCAGCGCACTGGCGACATGGCCAACTCGATGGTCGAAGACGTCGAGCGTTTGGAAATCTACTACGCCCAATACTTGCCGCAGGTGGCTATTGCCGGGCTGACCCCGTTGATCCTGTTCGGCTTCATGCTGGCCATGGATCTGGAGATCGCGCTGGTGTTCCTCATTGCCGCGGTGGCCACCCTGGTGGTACCGAGCGTTTACCGCAACGCCACGCGCCGGGTGAGCAGCGACTATCGGCGGGAGTTTGGGAGTCTCAGCGCCGACTTCCTCGACAACATGCAGGGCTTGGCCACGCTCAAAGCGTTCGGCGTTAGCAAAGAATGGGGCGACCAGCTGGCCGGGCGCGTGCAGTGGATGTTCCAACGCACCATGCAGGTGATGGGCTTCAATCTGCTGGGCGGCAGCATCACGCTGTTCGGAGCCTCAGCGGGCGCAGCGGCGGCCCTCGTCGTGGGTGCGCTGCGCGTTCAAGAGGGCACTCTGCCGCTGGCCAGCCTGCCGGTGATTCTTCTCTTAGGGGTAGAGGTCTTCCGCCCGCTGCGCGATTTGGCCACTCTGTCGCACAACGGCATGCTGGCCATGGCCTCGGCGAACGGCCTGTTGAAGCTGCTCGATGCCCAGGCCGTGGTGCGCGAACCCGAGCATCCGGCGTCGTCCGGCGAGCTTCAGCCCGGAGTGGTCTTCGAGGACGTGACCTTCAGCTACCGGGGAGATCGGCCGGTGGTGCAGGACGTGTCGTTCGAGCTCCGTGCCGGCGAGACGCTTGGGGTGGTGGGAGCAAGCGGCGCTGGCAAGTCCACGCTGGTCAACCTCCTGCTGCGGTTCGTCGATCCGCAATCCGGGCGAGTGCTGCTGGGTGGCCACGACGTTCGCCACCTGCCGCTCGAGACGGTGCGCCGGCAAGTATCGCTCGTGGCCCAGGATACCTACCTGTTCTACGGCACTATCGCCGACAACCTTCGACTGGGCATGCCCGATGCCACTGACGCCGAGCTGGAGGCAGCCGTCAGGATGGCCAACGCCCACCAGTTCGTCGCCGACTTGCCCCAGGGTTACCAGACGCTGATTGGCGAGCGCGGCCTGCGCCTCTCGGGCGGCCAGCGCCAGCGGATCGCGATCGCCCGGGCGCTGCTGCGGGACGCGCCCATACTTGTGCTGGACGAGGCTCTGTCGAGCGTCGACACGGAGAACGAGGCCGTCATTCGGGAAGCCCTCGATAGGTTGCAGCGCGGCAGGACCACGCTGGTCATAGCGCATCGTCTGTCGAGCGTCATCAATGCCGATCGCATCATCGTGCTCGACGGCGGCCGCATCATCGAGATGGGCGACCACGGGCAGCTGATGGCTCTGGGTGGCACGTATGCCCGCTTGATGGCGGCGCAGCAGGCCATAGAGGAGCGCGAGGAAGATGCATTCCTCGACGCGGAAGAGACAGCGGAGCCGGGGACGGCGGGCCTAGCTCCGGCGGCGGCCAGCGCCGCCTCGACTGTCGCAGCCGAGCAGCCGCTGCCGGCCTGGCGCATGTGGGTCAGGCTCTTCCGCCTGATCCGGCCGTGGCTGGGCCAGCTGCTTGCCACTCTTACGTTGGGCGTGTGCAACGCGCTGTCCAATATGGCTCTGGCGGTGATCGGCGCCGTGA
>DATGVV010000709.1:0-4619 GCA_035299885.1 Chloroflexota bacterium
TCTCAGGTGCTGGGTCATGGCAAGCCCGTGGTGCTGAACTTCTTCGCCGGTGCCTGCGCGCCCTGTCGTGTCGAAATGCCAGCGTTCCAGAAGGTCGCCGATAAGTTCGACGGGCGGGTCATATTTGTGGGGGTGGATGTCGGCCCGTTCACCGGGCTGGGCACGCATGACGATGCGGCCAGGCTGCTCAAGGACCTCGGCATCCGGTACCCGGCGGGCTACGCCGTCGATGAAACCCCGCTCGCTCTCTATGTGCAGGGGATGCCGACCACGGTCGTCTTCGACGCCAAAGGGCAGGTCCTCATCAAAGTCACGGGGACCATGACCGAAGCCCAGCTCGTGACGGCACTGCAGACCGCCCTCGGCGGCTGAGGGGCGCGGGACTTGGCCAGGCCAAACACCGCAGCGTCTCCAGCCCAAGCTGGTCGCAGGCGCTTCAGACTGGTCCCGATCTTGGCGGCGTCCGCGATTCTCGGGCTGGCAGTCACTGCCGCCTTCCTCGGACGGTCCGCCACCGGACAGGTGGGAGCGGCGGAGTCGTTGTCGTCCGCGTCGACCACCTTCCTGGCTCAGATCGGCACGAGCCTCCCGTTTGGGTATGCGTTTGCAGCCGGCATGGTGGCCGCCGCCAATCCGTGCGGCTTCGTCCTCCTGCCCGCCTATCTCAGCTTGTACCTCGGGACGGAGCGCTCGGCCGAGGAGTTGCCGCGCCGCCTGCTTAGGGCTGCGGGCATCGGCCTTGTCGTCAGCGCCAGCTTCGTCATCTTGTTCGGCGCCGCCGGTCTGGTGGTCGCAGCCACGACCTCGGGCGTCGTTCGCTACTTCCCGTGGATCGGCCTGATGGTGGGTGTCCTACTGGTCGCCGTGGGTGCGGCGACGTTGGGCGGAGTCAGCCCCCAAGTCGGAATATTGGATCGCCTGGGCGATCGAGCAAGCGCTATCGCCCAGCGCCGTGGGATTTCCGGATACGCCGCGTACGGCGTCGCTTATGCAGCGGGTTCCCTCGGCTGCACACTTCCGATCTTCCTGAGTGTCGTTGCAGCCGGCATGACCACTCGCGGTCCTGCTGGCGCCCTGCTCCAGTTCGTGCTCTATGGCTTGGGCATGGGTTCGGTGCTATCTGCGCTCACGCTGGCTGCGGCCCTTGTCGGGCACGGCGCCGTCCGCAAGGTCCGGCGCGTCGGGGCGTACCTGCAGCCAGTGGGCGCAGTCGTGCTGCTCCTGGCCGGCGGCTACGTCGTCTACTACTGGTTGACGGCCGGTGGGATCGCTTCCTCGATCGGCTGAGCTCGGCAACATGAGCCATGACCGCGACGAGGCGGAAGGCCTGGTCCAGGAAACCTTCCCGCCAGTAGTGCTGTCGAAGCCGAAGTTCCACAACGGCTCAAGCTTCGCCACCGGCCTGTACGCGATCGCCCGCAACCCCGGCAGCGACTCCCGTCGCCAGCGCACTGGCAGCGACACACTGGCTGTGGCGCTCGTCGCCGCAGCAGCACTTCTACACATCGCCTTGCTTCCTGAGCATCTGAAGGAAAGCGCGCTCTTCGGTGCGGTCTTCACCACAATTGCCGCCCTGCAGCTGGCCGCCGCTTGGGCTATCTGGACCCGGCCCGGCCCGGGCTCCCGAGCAGCGGGAAGGTGGATATGCCTCGCGGTCGTGCTGCTCTTCGTTGGCGCAAGGGTCGTCGCGCCGCCCGGCCAGAATCAGCCCGAGGCGCTGAGCCTGGCCGGCCTGCTCAGCCTCATGCTCGAGCTCGGAGCCGTGGCTGCTCTGGCCGTCATCCAGCCGATGGCAGCGCGCGTGAGAGCCGGCTTTCCCTGGCTGCCGGCGGCCGCAATCGCAGGCACATTCGCCGCGGTCGAGCTACTCTCATGGGGCGCGGTGGTATATGACTTCGAGGGCCGGTTTGGCTGGTTCTCGATGAGCGTTTCTCGCCTCCAGCCGGCGCTGGCCATCACGGCCTTCTACCACTGGAGCCTCTACCTTCCGCTTCTGAGCGTGGCCGCCACGCTGGTGGTCTCAGGCCTCCTCGGCTATGCGGTCGGGCTGACCATCCTGGCCAGCAGGCCCCAGCCCGACTGCCAGGCACGCTACGGCCTCCTTGCGGCGGCGCCGGCGACACTGGCGGCGCCCATCTGCTGCGGGCCCTCACTGGTGTCGACGGCGGGTATAGCCATCACCGGGAGCTTGGCCTCCCTGGCTCTGCCGCTACTCGCACTGGCTGGCATTCTTCTGGCAGCCGATGTTGTCTGGCTCCGACGCCGGCTCAATGGTCAGCTCCGGGCGGCTTAACGCCAGATCATTCTGGATGGCCCGCACAAACCTCAACCATTGGGCGGACACCCTCCGGCGTACCGGCCACTGCCGGTTGCTGCTGTTCTGCCTGAGGTGGTGGGGACGCCAAAGGGCCGCCGATTACCAGCTGGACATGGTCACGCACGCGCGGGGCAGGATGATATCCCGCCCCGCGTAGCCCTTGCCCTACTGGTGTACGAAGACCGTGTTCCCGCCATCGGCCATGGTGAACTCGCCGCCCTGGCCCAGGATCAGGGTGACCCCCTCCATGTGCCCAGCTGGCGGTGAGCCCAGCTCGCAGGTGATGGTCAGAACGCCGTCGGCCCCGTTGCTGAGGTGTACGCGCAGCTTGGTCTCGCCACCGAAGAAGTCGGCCGGCAAGCCCTGGGCGGCGCCGCTTCCGTAGCTGACAAAACCGAGCATCCCGGTTACGGTCCAAGTACCCGAGCCACCGCTGGACATCGAGTACGTGCCGCCTCCGTTTGCAGAGCTACCAGGACCGGCCTGAAGCACCCCATGTCCCTTTAGAGTCACGGTCGAACCGTCTGGAGCCATGGCTGTATCGGATGACCCAGCGGGGACAGCGCCGACGACCCACATATAGGCGGCATGGTTTTCGCCGGCGCTGGCAGCCAGCCCACTGCCGGACGCGGCGACGACGAGACCGAAACTGATGGCCGTAGCCAGCAATAACTTGCGCATCCTTTCCACCTCACTCAACGCTGCTTGAATACTTCAGAAGCAGCCGATAGCAAGTGCAAAGTAGTCCCGCGTTGGACACCAGTCAATGGGTCGATAGTCCTCACGTCGACTCGGGGATTGCCCCTTGCGGCGGCCCTTATTGGATCGGTCGTCTGGTCACGCGCCGGGCGTTAGGCACATTCGGATCCCACTGTAGTGTTACACCCGCGCCAACGGCACCCATCGTCCAGAGGGTCGTGGGTGTACAGAAGGTCGGCTCTCGACCTACTGTAGCCACGCCGGCCTTTGCACCAACTTCACGACGTGCTGGATTTTTGAGTGCCGCGAAGCAAAGACCGCAATCGGCGTCCCGCAACTTGCGGTCTTGGGAGGACAGAAGGTGGGCCGAGAGCGAAACCTAAGCCGGGTTCGTTTTCTGCCAATTCGGCCAGGCCCTTCCGAATACGAGGCGACAGCTAGCGACACCACCCAACACGATGCGGTTGGGTACTAAAAGGGTACTGGTACCCAATACCTACCGTCCTCCTCCCCGCCCCCAGGTTCGTCAGCCGAAGAAAGCAGACTTTGGCCGCCCACATGGCATGTTCGCGTGCCAGACATAGTGCAGCCCTTTGGCGTGGAGCCGTGGCTCACCCCACCTGCGCCGTCGAGCTCACGCTAAGCGGACGTGGCGAAGCGAGGTCAAGAGAACACTTCGGCATCCAGGGGCCTTTACGATGGCGCCTGACATAGCCGCAACGTCCGCTGTGGGCAATCCGTCCCGGGCGAGCTGGGCCACAAAGAGTTACGAGCAGCCCTCTCCTTGACAACAGGGTCAATTCGTGTTATGCGGGCCGTGAGTCGCTGCGTCTCCTGGCGCTTTCGCGAAGCGGAGCATCACGCAGCCACTGGGGAGCAGATGCCTATGCGACTGATTCGTTTCCTGCAGGGCCTCGCACTATTTACGGTCGCGTTGAATGCCCCGGCAGACGCGGCGACCGGCCCCTCGATCCACGGCGGCGAGATTGCCAGCGGCATGACGCGGGCTTCGGCCTCGGGATCGATAACGGGGTTGGTCATTTCGAGTGCCTGATGCCTGCCGCAATGACCGTTGAGGCAAACGTGACCGGCGTCGACAGCGCCACGGCTAGTGCGGCTTTTCGATAGCGACGACGACGAACATTGTGGCGTTAACACCGCTCGCGTCGGAGAAAGGAGATATCAGGATGCAACAGCTTTGTCTCGGATTACCCATACAGCCGGGCAAGACGCAAGCCCTCAAAGAATTCGTAAAGACAATAACGGAATCAAGATGGAAAGAATATGAGGATTTCCAAGAGAGGTCCAGGGTTCAAAAGGTGACATGGTGCCTACAAAGTTCGCCCCTTGGCGACCTATTCCTTATCTACAACGAAGGCGAAGACTTTGCCAAGTTAATGAGCGAATTCGCCGTATCGACACACCCCTTCGATGTTTGGTTTAGACAGAAGGCCCTAGGAATCACCGGAGTTGATTTCAGCAAATTCGAGCCTTCTAGGCTTCCAGAGCTATTACTCAAATACGGCTATTGACGATAGCCCCTAAACTTCTGCTCTCCTCTATGAATCGCCCTGTATTTCGGGGAGACTGGGGCGACTTGGAT
>DATGVV010000710.1:0-4294 GCA_035299885.1 Chloroflexota bacterium
GTGCTCGACAAGAAGTTCGGCGCACCCACCATCACCAATGACGGCGTAACCATTGCCAAAGAGATCGAGTTGGAAGACCCCTTCGAGAACATGGGCGCCCAGCTCCTCAAGGAAGTCGCCACCAAGACCAACGACATCGCCGGCGACGGCACCACTACCGCCACCGTGCTGGCCCAGGCCATGATCACCGAGGGCCTGCGCAACGTGGCCGCGGGCGCCAACCCGATGATCCTCAAGAACGGCATCCAGAAGGCCGTCGACAAGGTCGTCGAGGAGATCAAGGCCCGCAGCAAGCAGATCACCACCAAGGAAGAGACCGCCCAGGTCGCGACCATTTCGGCCGCCGATCCTGAGGTGGGCCAGATCATCTCGGACGTGATGGACAAGGTCGGCAAGGACGGTGTCATCACCGTTGAAGAGGGCAAGGGCCTCCGCTTCGAGACCGAGTACGTGGAAGGCATGGAGTTCGACCGGGGCTACATCTCGCCCTACATGATCACCAATGCCGATCGCATGGAGTCAGTGCTCGAAGAGCCCTACATCCTCATCACCGACAAGAAGATCGCGGCTATCGCCGACATCCTGCCCATCCTGGAGAAGGTCGTCCAGGGCGGCCGCACGCTGCTGGTCATCGCCGAGGACATCGAGGGCGAGGCGCTGGCCACGCTGGTGGTCAACAAGCTGCGCGGCACGCTCAACGTGCTTGGCGTGAAGGCGCCGGTCTTCGGCGACCGCCGCAAGGCCATGCTGGAGGACATCGCCATCCTGACTGGCGGCCAGGTGATCACCGAAGAGGCCGGTCTCAAGCTGGAGAACACCCAGGTGCCGCAGCTTGGCAAGGGGCGCCGCGTGACCGCCAACAAGGACAAGACGATCATCGTCGAGGGCGGTGGCAAGAGCGAGCTCATCCAGGCCCGGGTCAAGCAGATCAAGGCGCAGATCGAGGAGACCACCTCGGACTACGACAAGGAGAAGCTGCAGGAACGGCTGGCCAAGCTGGCCGGCGGTGTGGCCATCATCAAGGTTGGCGCGCCGACTGAGGTCGAGCTGAAGGAGAAGAAGCACCGCGTCGAGGACGCTCTGTCGGCCACCCGCGCGGCCGTTGAGGAAGGCATTGTGGCTGGCGGCGGCGCCGTCCTGGCGCAAGCCGCGGCCTCGCTCGACAGCCTCAAGACGGAGGGCGACGAGAAGGTTGGCGTCCTGCTGGTGAAGCGCGCCCTCGAGGAGCCGCTGCGCCAGATCGCCTACAACGCCGGCGAGGAAGGCTCGGTCGTGGTCGACGTCGTGCGCAAGGGCACCAAGAACCACGGCTTCAACGCGCTCGATGGCAAGTACGAGGACATGTTCAAAGCGGGCATCGTGGACCCGGCCAAGGTCACGCGCTCGGCTCTGCAGAACGCCGCGTCCATCGCGGCCATGCTGCTGACCACCGAGACGCTGATCACCGAGAAGCCGGAGCCCAAGACGGCCATGCCCCCAATGCCGCCCGGCGGCGGCGGGATGGACTTCTAAGGTCCGAAGCAAAAGGGGGGGCGGCGCAAGCCGCCCCCTTTTCATTTGAGGTTCCCGAACAGGTTGTTGAAGGCCTCGGCCAACGTGGGATGGGCGAAGATGCCCTCTTGCAGGGTGGTGTAGGGCAGCTTGCCCATCATCGCCACGGAGAAGAGCGACATCATCTCACCGGCGAAGACGCCCAGGATGGCGCAGCCCAGCAGCTGACCGGAGCGAGCATCGACCACCGCCTTCATGAGGCCTCGGGACTCGTCCATCTCCAGCGCCCGGGCGACCCCGCTCATCGGCATCGTGGCTACGCGGATCTCGCGGCCCTGCTGCCGCGCCTCGGCCTCGGTCAGACCGACGCGGCCCAGCTCGGGATCCATGAACACGACGTACGGCACGAGCCGGTCGCGCGTGGTGAGCTGCTGGCCTCCAAGCAGGTTGCCGCGCAGGATGCGGAAATCGTCGTATGAGATGTGCGTGAACTGCGGGCCGCCGTTCACGTCGCCCAGCGCATAAACCCCGGGCACGTTCGTCTCCAGCCGCTCGTTGACCGGGATGTGGCCGCGCTCGGTGGCCTCGATGCCGGCGGCGGCCAGGTCCAGATCCTCGGTGTTGGGCGTGCGACCGACCGCGTCTAGCAGGTGCGAGCCATAGATGGTCTGCTCGGCGTCCTTCGAGCTGACTATCACGTCGACGCCGCCGTCGCGCGGCCCCACCCGGACGGTTTGTGTCTCCAGCAGCACTTGGACGCCATCTTCGACCAGGATCTTGCGCACCTCCTCCGCCATGTCCGCGTCCTCGCGGCTCAGCAGCTGCTTGCCGCGCTGGATGACCGTCACCTGGCTGCCCAGCCGGCGAAACAACTGAGCGAACTCGAGGGCGATGTAGCCGCCGCCCACCACCATCAGGTGCTCCGGGACGGTGTCCAACTCCATGATGGTGGTCGAGCTCAGCGATCGGACCGTCTCGGCGCCTGGCACCGTCAAGGCGGCGGGGCGGCCGCCAGTGTCGATCACAATAGCCGGCGCCGTAGCCTCGCGCTCGCCGCCGCCGTTCAGCGCGATGTGGATGGTCTTCGGCCCGGTGAACGAGGCGGTGCCGAACAGCAGCTCCACACCCGCGTCCTCGATGCGCCGCTGCGACCCGTCGCGGAAGCTGTCCACTATTTCCTGCTTGCGCTGGCGGACGCGGGCCATGTCGATGCCGATCGGGCCGGTATGGACGCCGTAATCGGCCGCCCGGCGGGTCAGGTAGGCCACGCGGCCGCTTGCGACCATCGTCTTGGTCGGCGAGCAGCCCTCGTTGATGCACGTGCCGCCCACGTGCACGCGCTCGACGAGCAGCGCCTTGCGGCTGGCCTTGGCGAAGGTGCTGGCCAGCGGCCCTCCGCCCTGCCCCGAGCCAATGACGATCAGGTCGTAGGTGTCCATCGCCTGATCATGTCATTCTGAGCGAGGCGCGCATGTCATTCTGAGCCGTAGGCGAAGAATCTTCCCGGATGTCCGCTGCGGCGGAAGATCCTTCGGCATTTGGCCTCAGGATGACATTTGGCGGTTAGCCGTACAGGATCGTCGAATAAATCTCCGGCCGGACCATGGCTTCCACCACGCATGGCCCGTCCATCCGAAGGGCCTGGCCGAGCGCCTGGCGGAACTCCTCTGGCGTGCGCGCCACCAGGTTCGGCACACCGAAGTACTCGGCGGGCGGCCGAGATGGCGTTGACGCCACCTCGACCCCACTGTAGGCGTAGTCCTTCCGCTCCTGCTTCACCTTGATCAGCGACAGCCAGCTGTCGTTGAGGACCACGAATGGGATCGGCAGGCCGAGGCGGGCCGCGGTGGCCATTTCGCCGGCCATCATCAGGAAACAGCCGTCGCCCATAACGGCGGCGACCGTTCGGTCCGGCGCGGCCAGCTTGGCGCCAAGCGCGGCGGGGATGGCGTAGCCCATCGACGACCAGCCATTCGACACCAGCAAGGTCTCGGGCACCGTCACGCGCCACTGCGTCGCCACCAAGTGGGTGTGAGCGCCCACGTCGCAGGTGAGGATGGCATCGTGCGGCAGCAGCTCGCGCATGACATCCAGCGCTTGCCACGGCTGGAAACCGTCGCCCGGGAGCCGGATGCTGGCCTCGAGGTGCTGGCGAAAGCGGCCCATATCCGCGTCGTCCCAGTCGTTGCTGGTTGGCGGCATGGCGGCCAGCCTGCGCAACGCGTCGCCGAGGTTGCCGATGGCCTCGTGCTCCAGCCGCACTGAACCGTCCACGTCGGCCGGCTCGGCATCCACGTGGACCAGTGGGATGTGGGGCATCCATTCCTCGTAGGAGATCTCGACGGGGTCGTAGCCGATGCCCAGCACCAGGTCCGCCTGTGCGAGGTAGTCCTCAATGGTCTTGCGCCGCACCCGCCCGATGACGCCCAGCCACAGCGGATCATCCTCGGGGATCACGCCCTTGGCCATGTTGGTGGTCACGAACGGCAAGTGGTTGGCTGCGACGAACGTCCGCAGCTCCTGTAAAGCTCCCGAGCGGTAGAGGCTGAAGCCGAGCGCTGCCACGGGCTTCCTGGCCTTGCGGAGCAGCTCGATGACCCGCTCGAGGTCGCTTTCGGCTGTCATCCTGAGGCCACGGGACGAAGGACCTTCCGCCGCCGCGGCCACGGGAAGATCCTTCGCTTCGCTCAGGATGACAGCCGCCTCCGCGGGCGCTATCGCCACGTCCTCCGGCAGGTCCAGGTGCACCGGGCCGGGTGGCTCGGCCGTGGCCAGAGCAAGCGCCTGGCGGACTGCCCCCGCC
>DATGVV010000711.1:0-3745 GCA_035299885.1 Chloroflexota bacterium
TCGCCCGTCGTCGTTTGCGCCGAGGGCCAGCTGGCCACCGGGATCAGGCTCTGGAACTGCCCGTCCGCCGTCAGCTTCTGGATACGCCGGTTCCAGGTGTCCGCCACGTACAGGTTGCCCTGCACGTCGAATGTCAGCCCCATCGGCTCCTCCAGCTGCCCCGCGCCGTTGCCGGCAGCGCCCCACGCCGCCACGAAGGTCCCGTCCGGCTTGAACTTCTGGATGCGCTTGTTGCCGGTGTCCGTCACATACACGCTGCCGTCCTGCCCGATGGCGATGTAGCGCGGCCCGAAGAACTTGCCCGGCTGCGCCTGGGCAGTGGCGTTGGCGAAGCTCCCGAACTTCAACACGAACTTGCCGCTGGCGTCGAACTCCTGCACCCGGTGGTTCCACAGGTCGCTGACCCACACGTTGCCGGCCTTGTCCACGGCGACGCCCGAGGGCAAGTCGAACTGGCCGTCGCCACTGCCCTTGCTGCCCCACTTGAGCACGAATTTCCCGCTCGGATCGAACTTCTGGATGCGGTTGTTGCCCTGGTCGGCCACGTAGATCGAGCCGTCCGGCGCCACCGCCACGCCTCGCGCGCCCAACAGCTGGCCGTCGCCGCTGCCCTGCGACCCGAACTGCCTGAGGCTCGCCAGCTTGGTCACCTTGTCGGCGTAGGGATCGGGCCCAAGCACCGGCTGCGCCCCCGCGGCCGCGGGGGCCGGGGTGAAGCTGAAGTTGCTGGCCACGCCCGGCGCCAGATCCTTGCGGATCCACAGGTTGAAGTCGTACGAGCCCATGGGTGACGGCGGCTCGCGCAGCGTCAGCCAGTTCCACAGCGTCTTGCGCATCACCGGGTCGATGACGCTCTGGAACACCTTGGGCAGGGTCAGGTCCTTGTAGTCCTCCGGAAACCAGGTCCGCAGCTTGTAGCGGTTGCCGACATAGTTCTGCAGCTGCGGCTTGTCCTGCGCGTCGTTCTCCACCGCCGTGATGACCACCGGCTGGTCCGGCGGCGAGCTGATGGTGGGCTGGTAGGCCACGTTCTTGTAGTCGCGCAGATACCAGGCGAACGGCCACGTCGACGCGCTGTCGATCAGGATCTTCAGGTCCTTGCCGCCCGTGAGCTGATCCGACAGCTGATCGATCTGCGCCACGGCCTGCTTCACCTGGGGTGAGGTCTGGGTGTAGATCAGCATGTCCTTCGGCACGTCGCCGCGCTCGTACACGAGCGGCCAGTCCACGTGGATGGCGAACAGCCCCAGCACGGCACAAACGATGGCGACGGCCCAGCGGCCCTCATTCCAGCGCGGCGCCGAGAACAGCTCACCCAGGAACAGCGCCGCCATCAGCAGCAGCGGCAGCGCCAGCTGCAGTACCAGCCAGGGCATTTTCTCGCCGGCCCAGCTGTAGATGATGAACGCCAGGATCGACCAGTAGGCCAGGAAGGTCGGGAACAGCCGGCCTTGCGACAACCCCAGCACCGTGGCGCTGAGGCCCAGCACCAGCGCCGTCAGCGCCAGCAAGGGCAGCGTCAGCGGCCCGCCATGGACGATCGCCAGCGCCTGCCCGGCCACCACCACCACGGCCACGGCCGCCAGCCACCACCGCCGGAACACGACGGCGCAGATGCCGACGATGCCGAACAGCACCGGAATCTGCTCGTACGCCGGCAGCAGCAGCGCGTAGTAGTAGCCCGGCTGGCTGCCGCGCGCCACGTTTTGCTGCCCCAGCCAATACGTCAGCGAGGACGTAAACGCGTCCTGCAGCCCGTGCCGGTTCGTCAGGAACGTCGTGAACAGCAGCACGATGATGATCGCGAACCAGACGATGGCGGTCACCCACACCGAGCGGCCTACCGCCCGCAGGCCCTGGGTAACTCCCAGGTCCCAGGCTCCCTCACTTAACCTCTCCCATCGCGACGGGAGAGGAACAAGGGAGCGGTTCTCCCACAGGAGCACCAAAATCAAAAAGCTGCCAAAGATGAACAGCGTGATGAACGTCGATTCCTTCGTCGCAAACGCCAGCGCCGTCGCCACGAACAGCAGGTAGATGAACCGCGGCTTGCGCGTTGCCAGCCACCCGAACATGCCCACGACCATCAGGTACGTGAAGAACGTCACGTAAATGTCCTCGCGGGCGAACCGCGAGAAGTACAGGAACGACGGTGAGATCGTAAACAGCGCCGCCGCCAAAAACGCCCCCAGCCGCCCCAGGTACGGCCGCAGCCACCACGAGGCGATCACCATGCCCGTGCCGCACAGCACCGCCGTGAGCCGCGACGCCGCGTCGCTGGGCCCGAATAGGAAGTCCATCAGCGCGAGGGCGTGGAACTGGAACGGCCCGTGCAGCATCGGGTCGTAGTGGTAGCCGCCGCCCTTGAACAGCGTGTAGCCGTAGAAAGCGTGCATGCTCTCGTCGTGGTGCATCGCCCGCTGCCCTAGGTCCCAGATGCGCATCAAAAAGGCGATCGCCACCAGCCCGAACCAGGCCCAGTGCTCCACCGTCAGCGGCGGCCGGGCCGGGCGCGCCAAATCGAACGGCTCCGCCTCGCGCCGCGGCTCCTCGGTTAGCGGGACGCCGCGGGGGCGTTCAACTGTTGCTGCCATTTTAACTCGGGGTCCCCGCCGAGTTTATCGAGGCGGGGTAATTCTTCACTCCCACGAAGTACAGCGTAGTGCCGTCCTGGTCGAACACCACCTGCCCCAACTTTTGAAAAACGCTGAAGTCCCGGTTCCCGTACTTCTGCCGCTCCAGCCCGCCAACCACGACATACGATACGTCGTACTGCTTCAGCAGGTTCTTTATCGTGCCGTCGTCGCTCGCGGTGTACAGCGCCGTAAGGTCCGCGATGCGCTTGGGCTGCTCCTTCCACACGCCGCGCCACTGCAGCTCGTGCCCCGCCCAGCCGAGGATGCTGGGCAGGCCGGTGTACGTCCCGAACCGCCCGAACTGGCTGTATTCGTCGCCGGTGGCCTCGGCCAACACGACGTCCGATTTCACCTGCTGATTGAGCCAGTCGATGGCCTTGAGGTCGCCCGGCGCGCTGTTCTTCATGAACGCGCTGCCATCCAGCGTCCAGGCCGGCTTGAGCTCATTGGCTTTGGTGTAAAAAGAGGCCACAGGATACAGCGAGGCCGCGGCGCACAGCAAGCCGACGCCGCCAACCCAGGCGTAGTGTAGCGACGCCTTTCGCAGCCGCTGAGAGATTTGGGCCACCCCATACGCGCCCGCGACCGCCAGCAGCAGCCACACCTCGTAATAGAACTTGAAGATCGTGTTCATGCGGTTGCCGAAGGTGTCCTTCAGGAACACCACCTCGCACACCGCGATCAGGCCAAACCCCGCCGCCGTCAGCCCCAACGCGAACACCTGCTCGGGCTCCCATTTCCGCTCCCTGATCCTGCTGCAGATGTGCCACACCACCACGGCCGCCAGTATGAGCATCAGCGCCAGGAGCCACTTGCGTGTGGCCGCTCCGATGAGTGCGCCGCCAATGACGATCGCGATGGCCTCGTTGCGCGGCAGCCTGACCAGGGCGCCGAGAAGCGCCAGCGCCAGCACAGCCGCAAACCCCCACATACCGAGGAACTCCGCCGGCGCCGTCTGCGCCGGCTCGAGCTGGATCCCGCCTGCCTGGGAGGAGAAGCCGACGTAAAAGGGCAAATACGCGGCAACGCTGGCGGCCAGCACCCAAGCAGGCACTCGCCAGAAACGCCAAGGTCGAAGAACCCTCTCCCGTTGCGACGGGAGAGGGGAC
>DATGVV010000712.1:0-6007 GCA_035299885.1 Chloroflexota bacterium
CTGACCGAAGAGCTCGAACCCGGCGAGCTAATCCGCCGCCTCGATCGAGCCGCGCGGCTGCTCACTGCGGAAGCTGCCCACAACCAGCTCCTGCACCTAGGCGGCTTCAAGACCGAGGAAGAGGCCGGCAACTACGTCATCAGCCTTACGGCAACAGGCAGATGATGGGCCCGCCAGTCCTCCTACTGCGCCGCTAGCCCCCGGGCCACCGCGCTCCGCACGTACGAGTTGTCCAGGAAGGTGCGCACGTCGAGGTTGTGCACCTCGTTGTTGGTGCGCGTCAGCTCCACCAGCGCGTCCTTGAACTGCTCCGGCAGCACGTGCGGCGCCGCCGGGATCACTTTGCCCAGGTAGTAGTCGTAGGTCGCGGACATGGCGTAGTCGTCGTCGGACTTGAAGTACTTCTTGAGCACGCCCAGGGCGAAGGCTTTGTCTTGCCGGGTGCGGGCGATGGCCTCCGTCCGCGCGTCGATGTAAGCCTGAGCCACGGCATGGTGGCCGCCCAGCCACGAGCGCTGCGCCATCACGGCCGTTTGGGCAGCCGGAGTCTTGAGCTCAACCATGTCGAACAGGGCGTGGAAACCTTGGGCGTCCAGCAGGATCGAATCCGGCGGGTCGTCCACCACGCCGTCGAGCGCGCCATTGAGCAGCGCGGTGGTACCGGTCTGCCGGCTTTGGACGGCGATGACGGTCAGGTCTTTGATAGGGTCAAGGCCCAGTTTGTGCAGGGCCAGCCGCAGCGCGATATCGCCTGAGCTGCCGGTAGCACCGGCGCCCAGTCTTTTGCCTTTCAGATCGGCCGGCTGCTTGATGTGAGGCGCAACTTCGAGCAGATATGGGTAGACCGGCAGCGGCATGGCGATAACCATGACGTCCGCGCCGTTGACGTTGGCGGCCAGCGCGTCGGAGCCGCCGGACTCCGCTATCTGCACTTGGCCCGACAGCAATGCGGCCATCGAGTTCTGGCCGCCGGGAATCAGCAGCTCGGACACGTCCAGCTGATAGCGCTCGAAGATGCCAGCTTCCTTTGCCACCCACAGCGGCAGGTTGCCACCGCTGATTGCCGAGTAGGCGACCGTTAACGAGCGGCTGGGCGGCGGCGTGGCCGTGGGTCGTGGGGTGGCTGCGCCGGACAAGCCCGAGCAGCGCGCCAGCAGGAAGGTGAGGACAACCGAGGCCACGGTCGCCTTCATGCCTTTGTCATTCCGAGTGAAGCGAGGAATCCGCGCCCGGGGAACGGATGCCTCATTACGTTCGGCATGACAATGGGCACTTACGGCTGAACGGCTGCCTCTTCCGGCGCGGTGCAGCCCGGCACGCCCATGGCCCGCATGCGGCAGATGGCACCGGCCTTGTGGAGGTGCTCCTCGAACAGCTTGTGGATGTAGAGCTCCTCATCGGGATATTCGATCTGCAGCCCGCCCAGCTTCACGTCCACGTCGGCCAGCTCGGCGTCGGCGGTGAAGAAGCCGCCGCCCACGTAGCGCTGGCTCCCCCAGCGAAGAGCCAGGTAGCGGGCTGGCTCGGCGCCACTGTTGAAGTGCTGGTGGAACCAGGCGTTCGGCGGCACGATGATGCTGCCCGGCTTCCAAGGGGCCTCGCGGATCTCCGCGCCCGCGGGCCACAGCAGCGAGTAGCCCTTGCCGCTGAGGATGATCACATGGGCGCCCGGGCCGTGGCGGTGCGCTTTCTTGTAGGTGCCCACCGGGAACTCGGAGATGTGCGCCGCCATGGTGTTGTGGGCCAGCTCGAACATGACGTTGCGGCCGCCAGCGCCGCGCTCGCGCCAGCCGTACAGCTCCTGCGTGTAAGTGTCGGGCACGAAGTTGGTCTCCAGCACGCGCCGCTGGTACATCTTGCCCTGGCTGCTGAAGTAGCTCTCGTCGGCCATGAAGCGGTCGTCGAACTTGAACGGGCAGTTGAACACGAAATCCAGGTTGTGGAACAGGTTCATGACCGTCGGCGCGAAGGTGACTGCCAGCAGCCGCGCCGGCTTTTGGCCGGAGCCGTTGTGGTGCTGGTGCCAGGCGTTCAGCGGGATCGAGAACAGGCTGCCCTTGTTCCACTCGAACGACAGCTTCTTGTCCTCGTCGTACCACACCTGCGAAGCGCCGCTGCCTTCGACGACCCACACCAGCTCCTCGAACATCTGATGGCCGGGCGTCAGGCTGCCGCCGGGCGGGATCTCGACGACATAGCAGTCGTTGGTGCCGCCATTGCCGTCGAGATTGATGTAGGCGCCGCGGCCGCCCTTGCGTGCCCAGGGCCCCAGCTCGAGCATGAATACGTCCTCGATGGCGAAGCCGGTATAGACGGGTACCCCCTCCCGCTGCAGGAACTCGTCATAGGGCTTGATCTTCGGCAGCAGCTCGAGAGCATCGGCGGTTGGCGCGGCCATGGGTTTCTCCTTCAGGTCCAGATAACGGGAACATCATAAGGCCCCGCCGCCGCGGGCGGTCGGGTGTAGGATGAGGCTCACATCCCATCAGGAGGCGTTACGTGGAGCAAACCAAGTTCGTGCTGCAGGAAAGCGACATTCCCAAGCAGTGGTACAACATCAACGCCGACATCGCCGAGCGCAAAGTGTACGAGCCTGCGCCCTATCTCCATCCCGGCACCGGCCAGCCAATTGGCCCGGCCGACCTGGCGCCGCTGTTCCCGATGGAGTGCATCAAGCAGGAGGTCTCGACCGAGCGCTGGATTGACATCCCCGAGGAAGTGCGCGAGGTCTACAGCCTGTGGCGGCCGACACCCTTCTTCCGCGCCCGCCGCCTGGAGAAGATGCTCGATACCCCTGCCCACATCTACTACAAGTACGAGGGTGTCAGCCCGGCCGGCAGCCACAAGCCCAACACCGCCGTGGCCCAGGCCTTCTACAACAAGGCCGAAGGCGTGAAGCGCATCACCACCGAGACTGGCGCCGGCCAGTGGGGCAGCGCCCTGAGCTTCGCCTGCCAGGCCTTCGGCATCGAGTGCAAGGTCTACATGGTCAAGATCAGCTTCCAGCAGAAGCCCTATCGCCGCGTGATGATGGAGACCTGGGGCGCCAACTGCGTGGCCAGCCCGAGCAGCGACACCAACTACGGCCGCAAGATCCTGGCGGAGGATCCGGAGTGTACCGGATCCCTGGGCATCGCTATCTCGGAGGCGGTAGAGGACGCCGCGACGCGCGAGGACACCCACTACTCATTAGGCAGCGTGCTCAACCACGTGCTCATGCACCAGACGGTCGTCGGCCAGGAGGTCAAGAAGCAGATGGAGATGGCCGGCGAGTACCCGGACATCCTCATAGGCTGCATGGGCGGCGGCAGCAACTTCGCTGGCTTCAGCTTCCCCTTCCTGTATGACAAGCTGCGCGGTGACAAGCCCAATCTGCGCGTCATTGGCGTCGAGCCAGCGTCCTGCCCTTCGGTGACCAAGGGCGAGTACACGTTCGACTACGGCGACACGGCCGGCATGGCGCCAATCGCCAAGATGTACACGCTGGGTCACGACTTCGTGCCGCCCAGCATCCATGCCGGCGGGCTGCGCTACCACGGCATGGCGCCGCAGATCAGCGGCCTGTACAACGCCGGCGTGATCGAGGCCTACGCCTACCCCCAGACCACCTGCTTCGAGTCCGGCGTGATGTTCGCGCAAGCGGAGGGCATCATCCCCGCGCCCGAGCCGACGCACGCCATTCGGCAGGCCATCAACGAGGCGCTCAAGTGCAAGGAGAGCGGCGAGAAGAAGGTCATCGTCTTCAACCTGTGCGGCCACGGCCATCTCGATATGGCGGCCTACGAGCAGTACCTCGCCGGCTCGCTGGAGGACTACGAGTACCCCGAGGAGAAGGTCCGGGAGTCCATGGCCAAGATTCCGAAGGTGGCGCTGGCGACGGCCTAGCCGGCTGGTTTTGTCATTCCGAACAAAGTGAGGAATCCGCGCCCTGGCTACGGATGCCTCACTGCGTTCGGCATGACAAATGGCTCCTAGAAGCCCTCTCGCAGCAGGGCCTTCAGCTGAGGCAGGCTGAGCTCGGCCAGGCCAAGCTTTTCGAGCGACTGGCCGCTGGCGATATAGTCGGCGCCGTTCATGGCGCCCGCGATGTGCAGGAAAGCCTCGCTCAGCGGTGTCGGCACACCGAGCTTGCGGCCGAGTGACTCCCACAGGGCCAGGCCGAAGCGCACGTCCTCCTCGACGTAGCGGCCGCGCAGGTCGATCTTCTCGTGCCACACCGACTGCTGCTCCACCAGCTGCCGGCCGCGCACGCCGTACAGCCAGTCGCGATGGGCATAGTAGTCCATGATTGGCCAGTGCGGCGGCGGGTAGCCCAGAGCCTTGCGCAGCGCAATCCGCTCGCCTTCCAGCGCGGCCATGACCCGCAGGATGGCTGGCGTGCTGCCCTCGCGATGGATATCGAAGGCCTCCATGGACTCGATTGGGCCGGCATTCATGATCGTCAAGCTGGCGTGCAAGGCGCCGTTTACGTTCAGCAGCGCCGAGTCGAGCGCATCGGTCACCGGCTCAGCCACCTCGTAAACCGACTTGATGCGCGCCAGCGCCTCAGCCGTCCGACTGGCCGGGAACACGCCCGTAGGGAGGTGGGCCGCCACCATCGTGACTCGCACCTCCGATGGCCCGCTGATGCGCGTGCCATACGGCAGCGTGGCCGCTTCGGCCGTCACGATCGCCGGCCCGCCGGCCTCGCGCACCGTCTTGGCAAACACGAACGAGCCGAACGTGCCGGGCGTGAGGTACACCACCTGCCCCGCTTTCAGGTGAGGCGCCGCCCGGCGGGCGATGTCCTCATGGGCATACGCCGGCAGCGGCACGAGCACCATTTCGGCCCCATCCAAGGCCTGGCCGACCTCGTCGGTTACGAGGCTGACGGCCGCCTCACCGGTGCGGCCCGCGCCCCCAATCCGGATGCGCTTGGTTTCGAACGTCTCGGCAAATCGCTGCCGGTTGCGCAGGTACAGCCGAACCTCATGCCCCGCCAGGCTCAGGTCGGCGGCCATGCACAGCGCTCCATGCCCGCCGCCGAGGACAGCCAGCCGCATGCCGCAAGCTTATTCCTCTCCCGCCCCACCGAGGGAACCTGAGGCACATAATGGTCACGTGTTCGAGCGCGAGCTGGAGACCCTTCCGCGCGAGCAGCTAGCGCAGTTGCAGCTAGAGCGCCTGCGCTGGACCTTGCAGCAAGCCGGGCGCAACCAGCGCTACGCTCGGCACTTCCAGGCCGAGGCTAGCGACGTCCGCTCGCTCGACGATGTGCAGCGTCTGCCCTTCCTAACCAAGGCCGACCTGCGCGATGCCTATCCGCTGGAGCTGTCCACCGTCCCGAAGACCGAGCTGCTGCGCTTCCACATGAGCTCCGGCACAACCGGCAATCCCATCCTCCAGCCCTACACCCGCGCGGATGTCCTCCAGTGGGGCCAGGTGATGGCCCGCTGCCTGGCGGCCGCGACCCTCACATGCGAGGACACCCTCCAGATCACGCCCTCGTTCGGCCTGTTCAACGGTGGGTTTGGTTTCCACTACGGCGCCGAGACGCTCGGCTGCTTCGTGATTCCCTCCGGCCCCGGCCGCACGCTGCTGCAACTGAAGCTGATGCACGAGCTGGGCGCCACCGCGCTGGCCGGAATCGCCTCTTACGGCGTGCGGCTGATCGAGACCGCGGAAGCCGAGGGCCTCGACTCGCGGAAGAGTCCGCTGCGGGTGGGCATCTTTGGCTCCGAGATGTGGAGCGACCAGCTCCGCCGGCGCATCGAGGACCGCCTGGGTGTGGAGAGCTTCGACATCATCGGCATGACCGAGACCGGCGGAGTGGGCATGGGCATCGACTGCCCGGCGCATGCCGGTATCCACGTCTGGGAGGACCACTACTTGGTCGAGATAGCCGACCTGCACGCTGGCCGTCTCGTGCCGGACGGCGAGACGGGCGAGCTGGTGGTCACGACCCTCACGCGCGAGGCGCTGCCGATGGTGCGCTATCGAACGGGCGACCTCACCTCGGTGGTCAGCC
>DATGVV010000713.1:0-2655 GCA_035299885.1 Chloroflexota bacterium
CCGTTATGACCAGGAACAATGGCGCCAGCACGAGCCCCTGGACCCAGCCCATGCCCAGCACCGTAGTGATCGGAAGCGGCGCTTCCTCGAGGCCAAACCACTTGATGAGCAGCACATTTACGATGCCGATGCGTGGGTGCAGCAAAAACAACCAGCCCATGGCGGTCAGGAAGCCTGGTATCAGAATTCCCATGCTCGCCGTCGTCCAGATGATCGGCTTGCCAGGCAGGTCCGTACGCTCCACCAACCAGGCCAACGGCAGACCGAACAGACCGGCCACAACCAGGGTGGTAATGGCGAACTTCACGGTGGCGACGGCCGATCGGGCGACCAGCGGATCGTGGTACAGATCGACGTAGTTCTTCAGGCTGAATAAGGGGCTGAGGACGCTGCCCTGCAGTTCGTTGAAGCTCAGGACGAAGACGAAGGCTAAGAACGCGACGACCACGGCTGAAGTTATGAGAACAGGCACGAGCAGCACCCACGAACCCATCGAAATGTGCCGAATGCCGAAGCCTGCCTGCCCAAGCCTGCTCGCCGCCGCCGTGCGCCCCAGGATGGTGCGCCCGCCAGGAAACACGGCTTGTTCGCCTTGAGCCGCTATGGACTCTGTGTCCTAGTGGCCACCAGCCAGGCTGGATCCGACGCCTGCGTCAGGCCGCCGCATATTTCAGCCTCGCTCGTCCCGCCGCCGACTGTTCCGAGTCCTTGTTCTGTATCTGGAGCCACAGGCTATTGTTGACGGGATCGGAAAAGTACGAGTCGAGCTCGCCCGGGATGGCTCTTCCCAGCGCATCGCCCTCCTCGATGGCGGCGGCTCTCAGACGCGAAACGATGGCGTGGAACGCTTCGGGTTCCACGGTAAAGGCGAAGTGCCGGCCATGGTAGGGCCCAACGCTGCTCGGCGACAGCCTCGCCACCCGATGAAACACCAGGCCCTGACCGTCGCCGCTCTCGAACGCCGCGTGATCGGGCGAGCTGTCCAGGACCGGCATGCCAAGCGTGTGAGTGTAGAACTCAACGGTGCCCGGAAGATCGACCGTCTCGAAATGCATGTGGCTGAGGCCAGTGACCATCCGATTGTGATACCGGCCCCGATCGTCGGCCACCAGCTCGAGGCAGTTGCCTTCGCTGTCCGTGCAGCGTATTGTCCGCCAGCTCATTTCGCCATAGCGCTCGAGCTGCTCCGGCCCAATGGTGCTACCCGAATCTTTAAACCTCGCTAAGATGTCCGGAATGTCCTCCGCCGCGACCGTCAACGCCCAGCAGGGATAGGCATCACCAACCGCGTCAGCTGGATAAACGGGCGTCTCACGCTGAAGAAACAGCCCAAGGTGATGGCGGCCGAGCTTGACAAACGCTCCCGGAGGATCGATAAAGGTCGCGCCACTTCGGGACGTGTCTTCGTGTCGAAACGTCATCCCCACTTTTTGGAAGATGGCGCCATCCAAGATCTCTGTGTAGAATCGCTCGGCCCGCCACAGGTCCACGACAGGCACCACGGAATGATCCCAGGAGCTAACTGCGCCAGCTTGGTCGTGCGACATTTCATCACCCCTCGCCACAGCTTATGAGGCGGCCATTATGGCCATGCTTTGCAAAACGTGTCAAACTGCTGCCCCGGTAGATCTCTCAGGAGCAGAGTCCATTGAAGCGCAGCACTGACCGGATACTCACCACTCATGCGGGGAGCTTGCCTCGGCCGGATGACCTCGTTCAGATGATGTGGGCTAAGAACGACGGCAGGCCGGTCGAGGGCGCCGCCCTTCGACGGCGCGTCCGCGAGGCGGTTGAGGAGGTCGTGCAGCGCCAACAGCGGGTCGGACTGGACGTTATCAGTGACGGCGAGATGAGCAAGCCGGGTTTCAGCAATTACGTTTGCGATCGTTACAGCGGATTTGGTGGGCAGGCAGCCAGGGGTGTCGCTAAGGACCTACTGGAATATCCGGCGGTAGCGGCCCGGCGAGCCGCGACGAATCCGGCCGCGGGTCGGGCACGCATGCCTAATTGCGAAGGGCCAATAGAGCTCCGCGATCCGGACGCCATCCAAGAGGACATTCAGACGCTCACAGCTGCACTGGGGTCCCTCCAGCCTGACCATGCTTTTCTGCCGGCACCCTCGCCGGGCCAGATTGCCTTCAATTTCCCGAATAAGTACTATCCATCTCACGAGGCCTATCTGGCCGCGGCAGGCAACGCCCTGCGCTATGAGTACCGGGCGATCGTCGAGGCGGGTTTCAACCTCCAGATCGACTCGCCCGACCTGGCCATGGCGGGACACTGGCATTCGCCAGAGAGCAGCATCACCGACTTCCACGGGCACATCGAGCAGGCTGTCGCTGCGCTGAACGATGCTCTGGCCGATCTTCCGCCCGACAAGCTGCGGTTGCACGTCTGTTGGGGCAATTACCCCGGACCTCACCACCGGGATGTTGAGCTGAAGGACATCGTCGGTAGCATTTTGAAAGCACGCCCGGCTTTTCTTTATCTAGAGGCTGCCAACCCGCGCCACGAGCACGAGTGGGAGGTCTGGGAACAAATGAAGCTACCCCAGGGCAAGTCTCTGATTATTGGCGCCGTGGATGTGCTCACTAATCACGTTGAGCATCCGCGACTGATTGCCCAGCGGATTCTGCGCTTCGCGAAGTTGGTTGC
>DATGVV010000714.1:0-3740 GCA_035299885.1 Chloroflexota bacterium
TGCCGATGTACTCGACTGTCGAAGCCAACGTTTCAGCGACGCGGGTGCACGGCTATCGCCTGCACCCGGTGTGGCCGCTCGTCGTCACGAGCATATGGGTGACTGGCGCCGCGGCCAGTGGCTCAGCCAGCTAACCATCGCCTGACGAGAGGGGAGCCGCGGCTCCCCTCTCCTGCGGGTCCGGCGGACCCGTGACCGCGTACATCGTTCGCCGCCTGCTCTGGATGGTCTTCGTGCTCTTCGGGGTGGCGGCCATTACGTTTGTGGTGGCCTTCATGGTCCCGGGCGATCCGGCCCGCCTCTACGCCGGCACCAACGCCTCGCCGGCCGCCATCCGCAGCATCCACCACCAGCTGGGCCTGGACCGCCCGCTGATCGTGCAGTTCGTCGATTATATCTGGCGCATCCTGCCGCCCATTCCAATCATCAAGCCGCACGGTCTCGACTTCGGCTACTCCTACCGCTACTCGGCTCCCGTGCTACCCGCCATCCTGGAGCGCTTCCCGGCGACCGCCGAGCTGGCCATCGCCGGCGTCTTCTTCGAGGTTCTCATCGGCATGCCCATCGGGATCCTGTCTGCCATCCGGCCGGGCAGCTTCTGGGACCGGGCCACCATGGTCTTCACCTTCGTCGGCCTGGCCGCGCCGCCGTTCTGGTTGGGGTTGATCTTCCTGTTCGTGTTTGGCTTCCTGCTGCCGATCTTCCCCATCGGGGGATACGGGGGTCTCTTCGCGCCCCAGTACCTGGTGCTGCCGGCGCTGACCCTCGGCCTGGGTGGGGCGGCCTACTATGCCCGGCTGCTGCGCGCCTGCCTGCTGGACATCCTGGAGACCGATTACGTGCGCACCGCGCGGGCCAAGGGCTTGACCGAGCGCCAGGTGGTCCTTCGGCATGCTATTCCCAACGCGCTGACGGTCATCGTGACCCAGCTGGGGATGGACCTGGGGTATTTCCTGGCCGGTGTGGTCGTCATCGAGACCGTCTTCGCCTGGCCCGGCATCGGCAAGCAAGCCGTCGACGCCATCTTCACCCTGGATATCCCCTTGGTGATGGGGACCGTGCTCTTCGGAGCCATCCTGATCGTCACCGCCAACCTGGTGGTCGACATCTCGTACACGTTCCTCGATCCGCGCGTTCGGTACACGTAGCTATCTCCCGTCCCAAATGTCTCCCCTCCCCTCTGGGGAGGTGTAGCGGAGGAGCGCGGGACGCTTGCTAGGATCGCTGCCGATGCCAACGACCAAACCCGCCGTCACCAGCTCCCCCCGATCATGCCCGCCGCTTCCTCGTTCGACGTCAGTTGCTGGCGCCGCCGCGGTCGCTGCCGGCGAAGCCCACATCGGTCCTCAAGGTCGTCGACCGGCTCGGCCTGCTCCAGTTCGATCCGATCGACGTGCCGGGCGCACGCAGCCACGACATGGCGCTCCACGCGCGGATCCCAGGCTACCGGCGCGGATGGTGCGAGAAGTGGCTCTACGGCGACGATCGGCGGCTGATCGAGCTCTACAACAAGAGCTGAACATCCTGATGATGAGCGAGCTGGCACTCTATCACGCCTGGTGGGCGCCGTCGTCGCCGAGCAACACGACGAACGGGCGGTGGCCCGGCTACCTCAGCGTCGGTTCGCTCCTCAAGGCGCAAGCCGGGCCCAGCACATCAGAGGAGGTGGCTGGCAGCCGCCAGCTGAAATGACGGGATGACAGGGTGATCGACGTACACCACTTGACAGCACGCGGCCCTAATTGAGGAGACTCACATTTTCAGCGCCCATTTTGGTACACATTTTGGCGCTGTCGACAGGCGCTATGTTGAGTCACCGAACTGGCAGTGCAAGAGGAAGACGGCCACTGCATTCGTTCGCCCTGCCAATCCGTTACGCGTGTACAGGCGGTGCAAGTATGTCCGAACCGTTGACACGCTTAGCGTCAATCGAGCGGCAATCTCCTTGTCTGTGTAGCCTTGTGCGCAAAGCCGCAAGACGTCGCGCTGTCGAGCTGTCAGTTCCAAGCGCCCCTTGCAAATGCACGTGCCTGCCCAGCCAGACTCCCACGCCGCTACAACCACCGTCAAGAAAGCGAATACAAAGGTACCCCCAGTGCTTGGGCTCTTCACAGGGAGTGGCACTCCAGTGATAGCTGGGCCATATCTTAATGCTATACCCGAACCAAGTCGTAAAAATGACGACTTGTATACCTGGTTTGAGTCCCACTACGATGTCATGGCAATACGCTACGTCCAATCATGGCGGGAGGTGATCGATTCCCAAGGGAACTGGCATTAGGAACCAAACGCCCTAGTTGTTGTCGTAGCAAATCTCTGCTGCCTAGGGTGCCACTCGTTCGGTAGTGAACCACATCGCTGTCCACCCTATCCTCAACTGCGGCAGCGGGTATAGTTTCGCCGTCGTGAGGCACGCCGAGAAGCACGTGCTGGTCGGCTACAAGGGGCCGTTTGATCGCAATTGGGTCTGACCGCTTCGGCCGCAAGGAGGAGAGAGAGAATGTCGATCAAACAACGACTGGCCGCCGGATTGGTATTACTGGTGACTGTCGGCGGGCTCTCCTTTGCGACACTAACCGCAAGGGCCTTCGACTGTGGTGGGTGGGGCAATGGACAAAAGGACACGTTTTTCTCTGCGAACGGCTACTACCTGCATCACTGGCTGGGCGACTGCCTTGGCGCCGGCTCGCCGCCACCGATCAAGTACTACGGGGGTAGCGATAGTCGCACTTTCGGCGGCAGCTGGTATCCGATCAACACGATTTACACTCACCAGCGGGCCTGGGACTGCGCTAGTGGCTTGGCTTACGACCAATCGCAGACACTCTACAATGCCGCCTTCAACCAGCTTGTGACCCCAATCACCTGCATGGCTATTAATGGGCCGCAGACAGACAATAACAACGAGGAGTATCAACCCCCTTGGTTCGACTGGTGGAACTACCTCAACTACAACGGCACATAGGGAGATAAAGCTGATGCGAAAGCTTAGGCTGCTTCTAATTGGCGCGGTCGCGGCGCTGCTCTTCGGGCTTTCCCTCTTCCCCTCTCACGGTCAGTCCTTGAGTCATCGCGTCGCCGGACTGTCCATAACTGAAGATGTATCCGCCCAGCAAGAACCAAAAGTTGGAGCTGATCGGGCCAGCTCCATTGCTCTGCTCAAGCTACTAGAGTTTTCACCAGATCTGAAGGGGCTGGTTGTCACCTCGACATACCATTCGCCAGCGTTCCTCAGCGCGACAGATGAGTCTGGTCGTCTGGTCCTGAACTTTCGGGCCGCCAGAGACGTGTGGGTGATTCAATTCAGGGCCCCAAGTCAGGACAGCTGGGCAAACATCAGAGCACTTGTGACCATCAATGCCCAGAGCGGTATCGTCGAATCAGCCTCGCTAGCTAAATGGAACTAGACCTTGAAAAACACGTAACCCCAAGACCGCTACATTGAATAGCACTAGTTCTTCGGTGTCCAAGAGACCGGTAGGGTAAGCGGCTGCGGCGGCTGGGGGAGCGAGCCCAAGCGGGTTACCTGCTGGCGCGTTAACGGACGCGCCCACGGTCAGTCTGTTTCCGACGACGGCTTGAACTTCGAGCAACGACTGACACGCAGACTACGACGCCACGCCACCCACTCATCATGGTGTTCAGCGACAACGGCTCCGACCATCCGAATGACAACTAACGGGTTGGGGGAAATGCCGACCACATCCCGTGCGGTGCCGAATCCGATCAGGAGCGGGTGA
>DATGVV010000715.1:0-2846 GCA_035299885.1 Chloroflexota bacterium
TTGGTCGAGCTGATCATGTCCCTGGAAGAGGAATTCAACCTGGAGATCTCGGATGAAGACGCCGAGAAGATTCACACCGTGAACGATGCCCTGGAGTACGTGCAGGAGCATCTGGAATAGGGGTTTATAGGGGCTAGCTAGTCCCTATACTTCGGCCATGGGTCTCATTCCTATGGTCATCGAGAGTTCGCCGCGCGGTGAGCGAGCGTTCGACATCTACTCGCGCCTGCTGAAGGACCGCATCATCTTCCTGGGCACGCCGATCAACGATCAGATCGCGAACATCATCATTGCCCAACTGCTGTTCCTGGAGAGTGAGGACCCCGACAAGGAAATCAACATGTACATCCATTCGCCGGGCGGCTCGATCCATGCCGGCCTGGCGATCTACGACACCATGCAGCTGATCAAGCCCGACGTGGCCACCATGGCCGTGGGCGTGACGGCCAGTATGGGTACGGTGCTGCTCGCCGGCGGTGCGCGGGGCAAGCGCTTCAGCCTGCCGAATGCCACCATACACATGCATCAGGCGCAGAGCGGCGCCCAAGGCGCCGCCACGGACATCGAGATCATGGCCAAGGAGATCATCCGCTTGCAGACGATGCTGCGGGAGATCCTGGCCAAGCACACTGGCCAGCCTTACGAAAAAATCGCCCATGACTCCGACCGCGACTTCTGGCTCACAGCCGAAGCCGCGGTGGAGTATGGACTGGTGGACGAGATCCTACAGCCGAGTACGGCTAAGGACCTCACACTGGTGGGCGGCGCCGCCTCACACGACTAGTCGGGCGCTAAGCGGGCGCCCTGCGCGTCCGGCCGGCTCCCGGCTTCGGTTGTCCCTTGCCGTGCTGGCCGCCCTTCCGGCCAATCTCGGCGTAGTGGGCCGCGCCATGACGAGCCTTGGTCGCCTCACCCCCCAGGCGCCCAATCTCGCGCAGGTAATCCAGGCCGCGGTCCTTAATGGCTTGGCCGCCCTTCCGGCCAATCTCGCGGAAGAACTCGGGGCCGTATTTGGCCTTCACCGCCTGGCCGCCTTTGGCGGTCTCGCCGGTGCGAGTCTTTCTTTTTGCTTGGTTCTGAGCCACCCTGTCTTTGCTCCTTAAACGTTGGCGCGTCTCTCTCTCTCCCCGTGTCCAGAGCCACACCGAATTGCGCAAAACCGAGCATACAGTGGCCGGTTTCCGAATGCAACCAGGCAACGCATGACAAAGCCGCACAGACCGTGACAAATCCGAACATGGGGACTTTCGGCGGCGTCAACCAAGCGGGAGTGCTATCGTTGACTATAGATGGCAACCCCACAGGAGCATTCCAAGTTACTTGAGTTTTCTGTCCTTTCTCTTTCGCAAGCGGCCCGCTGATGAGGCCGCCCCTCGCACTACCGACCATTCGGTAAGCCCCCACCTCCACCTCGTTTCCCCCGAGCGCACCCGCCGGCCACATGAAGGCCGGCAGCCTGAGTCCGACGGCACGCTGGCTATCAGCCCACGCCCCGAGGATGCATCGAGGCGCCGACGGCGGCGCCGCGGCGGCCGCCGCGCTACGCCCGAGGAGGCCGTGCCTGCTCGTGAGCCATTGCTGTTCCCGGTACCGACCACGCCCGGGCTGTTCTCCGAGAGCCCGGCCGTCGAGCGCGCCGTGGCCGAATCTGGCTGGCAGCAGCCGACCGCCATCCAGGAGCGCTCGATCCCGGTGCTGCGTCGTGGCGCCGACCTGGTCGGTCAGGCCCAGACGGGCAGCGGCAAGACCGGCGCTTTCGGCATCCCGATCCTGGAACGGCTCGACGTCGATCTGCACGTCGTGCAGGCACTGGTAGTCGTGCCTACTCGCGAGCTGGCGGAGCAGGTCACGACGGAGATGAACCGGCTGGGTAAATACACCGGCCTGCGCGCCCTGTCTGTGTATGGTGGCGTCGGGTACGAGCGCCAGATCCAGGGCATGCGCCGCGGCGATCAGATCATCGTCGGCACTCCTGGCCGCATCATCGACCACCTGGGGCGCGGCTCGCTGAGCTTCAGTGAGGTGCGTGTGGTGGTGCTGGACGAGGCCGATCGCATGCTCGATATGGGCTTCCAGCCAGACGTCGAGCGCATCCTGCGGCGCACCCCGCGCGACCGCCAAACGGCGCTGTTCTCGGCCACGATCCCGGTTGAGATCCACGACCTCATCTATCGCTACCTGCACGATCCCGAGTGGGCGCGGATCGAGATGGAAGTGCCCACCGTCGAGACGGTGGAACAGGTCTACTACGAAGTCGCCGAGCGGGACAAATTCGACGGTCTGATCGAGCTGCTGGAGATGAACGATTGGCCCAGCGTGCTCATGTTCCGCCATACCCAGCGGGGCGTGGATCGACTCGAGAGCATGCTGCGCCGCAAGGGCTACTCAGTGGCGGCTATCCATGGCGGCATGAGCCAGGCTGCGCGGCAGCAGTCGCTGAACGAGTTCGCCGCCGGCAAAGTGCGCATCCTGATCGCCACCAACGTGGCCTCCCGCGGGCTCGACATCCCGGACGTGTCGCACGTCGTGAACTACGACATGCCGGAGGACCTCGATACCTACGTGCATCGTGTTGGCCGCACCGCTCGCATGGGCAAGCGCGGCACGGCGGTCACGTTCGTGAGTGAGAACGACCTGGAAATGTTCGAGCAGCTGCGCAGCCGGCTGAAGGATCAGCTCCGGCCGGAACGCCTCGCGATCTACGGCTAAGCGCATGGGCGCGTTAGCTATACTCCCCCGGCGTTCATGAACAAGCGAAAGAAAGTCGCGCTGCAGAAGCACCGCGTCAAAGCCCGAAAGCTCGAAGAGCGGCGTAAGGCCGCGGCCGCCCCGGCGCGCCCGGCCAT
>DATGVV010000716.1:0-4906 GCA_035299885.1 Chloroflexota bacterium
TGGTGATGGCCGCCGTCAGCGTCGTCTTGCCATGGTCGATGTGGCCGATCGTGCCCACGTTCGCATGCGGCTTCGTCCGCTCGAATTTCTGCTTGGCCATATCTTTACTCCTTTACAAGAGTGCGCGCTTACGCACGCACACCGGCCTTCTGACTGATCTCGTCTGCCAGGTTGCGTGGCAATACTTCATAGTTGCTGAATTCCATGCTGTACGTGGCACGCCCTTGGGTCATGGACCGCAGCTCATTCACATATCCGAACATCTCGGCCAGCGGCACTTTAGCCCGGATGACGGTCGACGTCCCGCGATCCTCGGAAGCCTCGATGTGCCCGCGGCGCGAGTTGAGGTCGCCGATGATCTCGCCCATGAAGTCGCTGCTGGTCGTGACCTCGACCTTCATGATCGGTTCGAGGATCACCGGATGGGCCTTGGGAATACCAGCCTTGACGGCCTGGGACGCGGCAATCTGGTAGGCGATTTCCGACGAGTCAACCTCGTGGTAGGAACCATCCACCAGCACCGCTCGCACGTCCATGACCGGATAGCCGGCCACGACACCTGAGTTCAGCGCCTGCTCGACGCCGCGCTGCACGGCGGGGATGTACTCCCTAGGGATAGAGCCGCCAACAATCTTGTTGACGAACTCAAAGCCAGCGCTGCGCTCGCGGGGCTCGAAGTCCATGACGACGTGGCCATACTGGCCGCGGCCACCGCGCTGCGAGATGAACTTGCCCTCGATGCCGGTCGCTGGCTTGGTGATGGCTTCTTTGTAAGCCACCTGCGGCTTGCCGACGTTGGCCTGCACCTTGAACTCACGCAGCATGCGGTCGACGATGACCTCGAGGTGCAGCTCGCCCATGCCTTCGATGATGGTCTGGGCGGTGTCTTCATCGGTGCGCAGCCGGAAGGTCGGGTCCTCCTCGGCCAGCTTCTGCAGAGCGATGCCCATCTTGTCCTGGTCGGCCTTGGTCTTGGGCTCGACCGCGACGGAGATGACTGGCTCGGGGAACTTGATGGTCTCCAGGATGATGGGGTGGTTCTGGTCGCACAGCGTGTCGCCGGTGAAGGTCTCTTTCAGGCCCACGGCGGCGGCGATGTCGCCGGCGTACACCTCTGCAATCTCCTCGCGCTTGTCGGCGTGCATCTGCAGCAGTCGGCCGATGCGCTCACGCTCGTCCTTGGTCGAGTTGTAGACGTACGACCCAGCGCTGAGCTTGCCCGAGTAGACCCGGAAATAAGCCAGCCGGCCAACGTACGGGTCGGTCACGATCTTGAAGGCCAGCGCCGAGAAGGGCTCCTTGTCGTCGGCCTTGCGGGTTTCCTCGGCTCCGGTTTTGGGATGCAGGCCAGTGACCGGCGGGACATCGAGTGGCGAGGGCAGGTAGTCGACGACCCCGTCGAGGACGCTCTGCACGCCTTTGTCCTTGTAGGCAGCGCCGCACAGCACCGGCACCAGCACGCCCTTGAGCGTGGCGACGCGTAAGGCGCGCTTGATCTCCTCGGTGCTGATCTCCTCGCCCTCGAGGTAGCGAGTCATGAGGTCTTCGTTGGTTTCGACGACCCGCTCGACCATGGCCTCGTGCCACTTGTTGGCCTCATCCTGGAGATCGGCGGGGATGGCGCTCTCGACCACTTTCAGGCCGCGCTCGCCTTCAAAGCGGACGGCCTTCATCGCGATCAGGTCGACGACACCCTCGAACGTGTTCTCCACGCCGATGGGCAGCTGAATAGCCAGCGGGCTGGAGCCAAGGCGCTCGCGGATCATGTTGAAGCAGCGCCAGAAGTCGGCACCGGTGCGATCCATCTTGTTGACGAAGCAGATGCGCGGCACGCCGTACTTGTCAGCCTGGCGCCATACCGTCTCCGATTGCGGCTCCACGCCGGCTACGCCGTCGAACACGACGACGCCGCCGTCGAGCACGCGCAGCGACCGCTCGACCTCGACCGTGAAGTCGACGTGGCTGGGGGTATCGATGATGTTGATGCGATGGTCGCCCCAGAAGCAGGTCGTGGCAGCGGCGGTGATGGTGATGCCGCGTTCGCGCTCCTGCTCCATGTAGTCCATGGTGGCCGCGCCCTCGTGCACCTCGCCGATGCGATGGGTCTTGCCCGTGTAGAACAGGATGCGCTCGGTGACCGTGGTCTTACCGGCATCAATATGGGCGATGATGCCGATGTTCCGGGTGTTCTCGAGCGAGTGTTGTCTAGCCATTGAAAGTGGGGTCCTTACCAGCGGTAGTGGCTGAACGCCTTGTTCGCCTCCGCCATTTTGTGGGTTTCGTCGCGACGTTTAATGGTCGCGCCGGCGTTATTGGCAGCGTCCCGCAGCTCGCCGGACAGTTTCTCGGACATGGAGTGGCCTGCCCGCGCCCGGGCATAGCGGATGAGCCAGCGGATGGCCAGCGCCATCTTGCGCTCGCCCTTGATCTCGACGGGCACCTGATAGGTGGCGCCGCCGACCCGCCGCGGCTTGACCTCGATCTGCGGAGTGGCATTGCGCAGGGCAGTTTCGAAGGTCTCCATCGGCGGGCGCTTGGTCTGCGACTCGATGATGTCCATGGTGTCGTAGAAGATGCGCTCCGCTAACGATTTCTTGCCGTTCATCATCAGCTTGTTAATGAAGCGGCCGACCGTCCGCGAGTGAAATTTGGCGTCCGGCGGGACAGGACGCCGTTCGACCTTAGCTCGCCTTGGCATTTCTTTGTACTACTGCTCCTTACTCAACACAAACACTCCGAGCCGAAGCCCGGAGTGTTCACTTCGACAACCTGTACTGGATTGGGAAACCGGCTCGCCCCGCCCGTGGGCGGTGGTCCCGGGTGAAGACCTATTCGGCCTTCGGCTTCTTGCTCCCGTACTTGGATCGGCCGCGCTTGCGATTGGTCACGCCCGCGGTGTCCAGCGTCCCACGAATAATGTGGTAGCGGACACCCGGCAGATCCTTGACGCGGCCTCCCCTAATCAGCACGACCGAGTGTTCCTGAAGATTGTGACCTTCGCCCGGAATGTAGGCCGTGACCTCCATCCCGTTCGTCAGGCGGACCCTGGCGATCTTCCGAAGGGCCGAGTTCGGCTTCTTCGGCGTCATGGTCTTGACCTGGGTGCAAACGCCGCGTTTTTGAGGCGAACCTCCGAAGCGACGAGGCCGCTTCTTCAGGGCGTTAAACGACCACTGAAGGGCTGGCGCCTTCACCTTTTTCTTAATCTTCAGCCGACCCTTACGGACGAGCTGGTTGATGGTTGGCAAAATCGACTCTCCTACGCTCAGTGAGCTCGGAAAAATCGCACGCCCCGTGCGGGCGCACAAGAGAAGATTGTAACACCCGCCCCCTCGGTGGTCAACAATCCGCGCCGCCGCAAAAGTTTGGTTACCGAAAAGCGAGGCTCGACTCAGAAGTAGGGTTACCGCAAACGGAGGTGGCGGTGACCCGCGAAAGCGTCGGGGAATACGCGACCAGACAGCGGGAGCGCTATCAGCAGGCCAGCCGGGTGGAGAAGGGGCGGCTGCTCGACGAGGTCGTCGCGGTGACGGGCTTTCACCGCAAAGCGGCGATCCGCTTATTGAGCCGCAGGCGGCGGCGCGGTGCTGGCCAGCGACGGGGACGGCCGCGGCAGTATGGGTCGGACGTGGCCGAGGCGGCGCGGGTGGTCCGGGAAGCGGCGGGCTACATTGGCGCCCGTCGGCTGCAGCCGTTCGTGAACGAGTTGCTCGATCGGTTGAAGGCGTGTGGTGAAGCGCGGCTCCATCCGGACACCGAGCGATTGCTGCGTCAGGCGAGCGCGGCCACGCTGCAGCGGCTACTGGCGCCCTATCGCAGCCTGGCGCCGCCACGCGGCCAGACCATCACCACAGCAGGCGCCTGGCTCAAGCACCAGATCCCGGTGCGGACCTTCGCTGACTGGGATGACGCTCGGCCGGGCTTCCTGGAGATCGATCTGGTGGCCCACTGCGGTGAGAGCACCCAGGGCTTCTATCTGTGCACGCTGACCAGCGTCGATATCGCCACCGGCTGGGTGGAGCTCCAGGCGGTCTGGGGCAAGGGCCAGCAGCGGGTCCAAGGTGGCGTCCACGCTCTTCGCCGACAGCTGCCCATGCCGCTGTTGGGCCTGGACAGCGACAACGGCTCGGAGTTCATCAATCACGCCTTTCTGGCGGACTGCCGGCAGCACCACATCACCTTCACCCGCAGCCGACCCTACAAGAAGAACGACAGCGCCCACGTCGAGCAGAAGAACGGGGCACTGGTGCGCCACCTGGTCGGCTATGGTCGCCTGGCCACCCGCGCCGCCCACCGCCAACTGGCCGACGTGTATCGCCTGGTGCGGCTCCAGGCCAACTTCTTTCAACCGGTCCGCAAGCTGCTCGAGAAGCACCATGAGGGCGCCACGCTGCATCGCCGCTACGACCGCGCCCAGACGCCCTTCCAGCGGTTATGTGCGGCCAACATCCTCAGCTCTGCCAAACTGCAGGAGGTGACAGTCTTGTATCAGAGCCTCAATCCACTCCAGCTCCAGCGCCAGCTGCAAGCCGAGTTGGACCGTCTCTGGGATTTAGTCAGCCCCGAGGGTCCACCCAAGCTCTCAGGGTCACGGAAGTCTTCGGTAACCGTGACTTCTGAGGTCACCCCCTCAGCTTGGTAACCCGGAATTATGAGCCGCCCCGCAATCTGAGGATGCAGCGCACAGCGCTACATCCTCAGGTCATCAAGCTTGGAGAAATCGGTCGCCTGGTTGAGGTCGGGCCGATCGAGATCGGCCAGGGCCAGCGGCTCGGGCAACTCCTCCTCCTCGCCAAACTCAGGCACCCCCGGCTCGCCTTCCTCCAGTAACAGCTGCTGCGCCAGCTGGGCAGCCAACTGCCTGGCTTTGAGGCCAGTGCCCGCCGGGATCAGTTTGCCGATGATG
>DATGVV010000717.1:0-4229 GCA_035299885.1 Chloroflexota bacterium
CATGAACCTGGTGGAGTTCCACAAGATCCTGCGTGAGAGGCAGGTTACGCCGATCGAGTACCTCAAGGGCCTGGGGTTCCTCGGGCCGGAGGTCATCCTGGGCCACTGCGTCTTCCACAACCGGCACTCATGGGCCCACTACCCGTATGGCGACGACCTGGCCATCCTGGCGGACAGCGGCTGCTCGGTGGCCCACGCGCCGTACAAGTACGCCAAGCAGGGCCTGGCGCTGGAGTCCTTCGACGAGTACCGCCATCGCGGCATCAACGTCTGCCTGGGGACCGACACCTTCCCACAGGACACCGTGAGCGAGATGCGCCTGGCGGCGCTGGCCTGCCGCTGGGCGGAGGGCAGCTTCCTGGCCGGCAAGCCGCGCGACGTGTTCAATGCCGCCACGCTGGGCGGGGCGAAAGCCCTCGGCCGCGATGACCTGGGCCGGCTCGCGCCGGGCGCCAAGGCCGACCTGCTGATCGTCAACCTGCAGCAGCTGCACTTTGGCGCCGTGCGCGATCCCATCAAGTCGCTGGTCGAGGCCGGCAGCCAAAAGGACGTCGAGACGATTGTGGTTGATGGCGAGACGCTGGTCGAGAACGGCCAGGCTTCGCGACTCGACGAGGCCACGCTGCTGGCCAAAGTGCAGCGGGCCGGCGAGGAATACTGGGCCACCCTGCCCCAGTGGCGGGCCAAAGGCCAAACCATCGACGACGTAGCGCCGATGAGCTACCACGTAAGAAAGGCGAACTGATGCCTGCGATTGACGCCGATGCCCACATCGACGAGAACGAGCACACCTGGGAATGCCTGGACAAGGAGGATGCGCGCTTCAAGCCGATCAGCTTCGACCTGCCGGACAGCGAGCCGGCCGGTCCTTCCGACGGCCGCCGGCACCGGCTGTGGCTGATCGACGGCAACGCCCGGCTGCGCCGCTTTCGCAGCGATCAGGCCACCGGCACTACGCGAGAGACCCGGGAGCTGATCGACGTGGAGGCCCGGCTGCGGCACATGGACCAGCTCGGCATCGAGGCCCAGGTGCTGTACCCCACCACCTTCCTGCACGCCGTGACGGACCGCCCGGAAGTGGAGCTGGCCCTGTGCAAGGCTTACAACCGCTGGCTGGCAGAGCGCACGGCCGGATCACATGGACGGCTGCGCTGGGTAGCGCAGGCGCCGCTGCTGAGCATCGACGAAGTGCCGGCCGTGCTGCGCTTCGCCAAGGACCACGGCGCGTGCGGGGTCATGAAGAAGGGCGTGGAATGCGGCAGCCGAGAGGCCGCCGATCCGTATTTTTTCCCGCTCTATGAAGAGGCCGCCAAGCTCGATCTGCCGATCTGCATCCACCAGGGCAGCGGCGCATCCGACCAGTCCAACACCGGCGACTTCGCCAACATGTCGGTGCTCAACGTGCTCTCAGCCTTCAGGGCGCTGGCGGCCGCCAGAGTTCCGGATATGTTCTCCAAGCTGCGCTTCGGCTTCATCGAAGCCGGCGCTTCGTGGATCCCGTACCTGATCAAGGAGCTGGGCATGCGCGGCAAAGCCGCCAAGGCCGAGCACGACTTCAAGACCGGGTTCCTGGCCCACAACCGCTTCTACGTGACCTGCGACACGGAGGACGACATCGGCTATTTGCTGAATTTCGGCGCCGAAGATTATCTGATGCTGGGCACCGACTACAGCCACGTGGATCAGTCCGCCGAGCTGCAAGCGCACCAGGTGCTGCTGGACAAAGCTCAGCAGGGCGACTTCAGCTCGACAGCCGCCGCCAAGATCGTGGGCGACAATGCCAGGAGGTTCTACGGGCTATGAGCTACGGCAGCCGCGCCCGCATCGGCTACACCTGCCCTGTTTACCTGGCCGAGATCTTCCCCTACGACTTCTACAAGATGGTGCCCGACGGCGTCACGCTCGTGACCGCCACCGCCAGCGTCTGGGAGCTGACGCCTGAGGAGCTGAAGCGCAGCGCCGAGCAGAGCCTGCGCGCGGCGCGCGTGATGGCCCAGTCCGGCGTGAACGTGGTCGTCATCGGCGGCGTGCCGGTCGGCTTCGCCGCGGGCCGGCCGATCGAGACCATCGTCCAGGAGCTGGAGGCCGAAAGCGGCGTGCCGACCACGGCCAGCCTGCTGTGCCAGAACCACGCCCTGCAGGCGCTCGGCGCCAAGAAGGTGGTCATGCTCCGGACGGGCCAAGGCGTCCGAGATCAGCACGCGCAAGCCGTGGAGCAGCTCGGCTGCACGGTCATTGACGTGCGCGGCGTCGGCCCGGGCATGTACGCCACGCCCCCGCCCGCCGAGCACACGCTCGAGCTGGCCCGGGCCATCCTACGGGATAACCCCGAGGCCGATACCCTCCACTGTCCCTCACCGCACTGGCCGATGGCCGCCAACATCCAGCCCCTGGAGGACGAGTTCAACGTGAACGTCGTCACCGCCGGCCAGGCCATCGTTTGGGAGGCGCTGCGCAAATCCGGCATCAACGACCGTATCTCCGGCTACGGCCGGCTCTTGCGAGAGTTGTAGGCAGGCGAAGGTTGTCGCTTGTCTAATCCCCATGGGATAATTCCCACGACACTTAGCTGACGCAGGGTTCACCATGCTCGGACCGGTCGGTACTTCAGGCTGGTCTGCAATCGCTAAGGCGCGAGATCGGCGTTCTATGTAGCCGCCAAGAGCGATCAGTTGGGATGTCGAGCTACTAGCGTGCCACAGCGGCTGCTTCGTGGGCTGCCCCCGCTCGGGAGGCCAGAGCAAAACTGGCGATGGCCAGGAGCACGCCGCCAACTTGGGTCACAAGTGGCGCACTGCCCATAGTCAGAGCAAAGCCCAGCCCGAACAGCACCGCCACCCAGCGCGGAACTCCGATCGTGTGCCACAGCTCGACAGCGCCAAGGATGCCGCACAAGAGGCCTAGAACGGCGCCGGCAATAAAGTAAGGCAGGATATAGGGACCAAAACTGCCTCCGGACATCTGCGCTAGCGCGCCAGCAATCGCGTTCTGGCCAGGCGCGTACAGGCTGGCGACCGTCTCCGCTCCCGGGCCGGCCGCACCAATGCCTACCAGGATGCAGGCGAGGCTAGCGATACCGGTGATTAGGCTGCCTATAGCCCATTGCCGCCGGGATGGTGGCCTTAAAAACCCTAACAAGGCAACCAGGCCAAGCAGTATGCCAATCAGGCTTAGCACGTAAACCGCGTTGGCGATGACATCGCCCAGAGAAGCGGTTGATGCTGCACGAGCGCCCGGATTGCTCTGGTCGCCACCCATAAGCATGCCCACCGTAAAGAACACGGCTAGAAGGGCTCCAGCAACACCCATCACAATGAAACCGGCACGCATTGGTCCGGCGGTGCTCGACCCCACGGTCATCCCATAGTTCTCCTACTAGCGCAGGCTATGGCAGCGCCATATTGGCGAGCAAGCCCACTCTGTCTCATCCCGGCTGCTCGTTTTACTCATCCAGGACAGGGGTGACGACGGTTATTCGCAGGCGGAGACGACAACTTATTCTGGTGAACCGCTGGGGCGGTTCAAGCATTAGGCACGTCGCGAAGGACGCGAGCTTGGAGAACTTCTCACAGATACTTGGCTTCAACCGAGCGATAGCGACCATGCTCGTCCCCACTTACGAGGTGGGGCAGCGCAACGTGTTTGGCAAATCCCTCCGAGAGCTATTAGAAGTGGTCGAGAAAAGCAATCTACTCCAACGTCCCTGGCCTCTGAGACCGCTACGAGGCGTTGCGCGCCAAGAGCCTGGCAGAGGTCGAGGTGTTGGTCCTATTTCTGGACGCCATCTACCTGCCCACCCGGCCTAGCGGTGCGAAGGAAGGCGTGCTGTTCGCCTGGGGCTACGCCATCGACGGCGAGCGCATCCTGCTGGAGGTCTGTCTGGGGCAGCGGGAGCGCTATGAGGACTGGCTGGACATGGGACGGGGCTTGGCGCGGCGAGGTCTGCGCTCGCCCAGGCTGGTGGTCACTGACGGAGCACCAGGACTGATTCGGGCCCTGAATGAACTGTGGCCTGAGGCCGACCGCCAACGCTGCACCGTGCACCGGCTCACAAATGTCCTGGCCAAGCTGCCCAAACGTCCGGCGCTGCACGACGAGATCCGCGTCGCGTACTGGGCAGCTGTCGCCGATGCCGAAAGCGAGGGCGACGCCAAACAGCGGCTACGCGCCATTGTCGGCCGCTTGGAGCCGGACTATCCCAGCGCGGCGGCCTGCCTGGCCGAAGACTT
>DATGVV010000718.1:0-3298 GCA_035299885.1 Chloroflexota bacterium
CGGACGTTCGCCAGGAACTCGGCCCGCGTTTCCGGTAAGTCGCGAAAGACGCCGCGCAGCGCCGAGGTGACCATCTTGCTGCCAGGCTTCCTAACGCCCCGCATGGTCATGCACAGATGCTCGGCCTGAATGACCACGCCGCAGCCCAGTGGGTGCAGTACTTCGCAAAACGTGTCCACGACCTGCCCGGCCAGCCGCTCCTGCACCTGGGGCCGGCGGCTCAGGCAATCGACCAGCCGCGCGATCTTGCTCAAGCCCACCACGCGGCCATCGGGCAGATAGCCGAAGTGCGCCACGCCGTGGAATGGCAGCAGGTGGTGCTCGCACATCGAATAGAAGGGAATGTCCCGCACGATCACCATCTCGCGGTGGTTCTCGTGAAAAACGGTGCTGAGGGTCGCGGCTGGGTCCATGTGGAGACCCTCGAACAGCTCGGCGTACATGCGCGCCATGCGTAAAGGCGTTTCGCGTAAGCCTTCGCGCGATGGGTCGTCGCCGATGGCCTCCAGGATCTGCCCCGCGGCCTGCGCCAGACGCTGAGTGTCCACTCCAACTGAGATCATCGTTGCTCCAAGCTCCTCGAAATGCCGGCGCGCTGGCCTGGCGTCTCCTCCACTTCGACAGTTAGCCGGCGCCATTGCTCCGGCGACTGCAATCGACCGCGGATCTGCTCCCAGAGATAGCCTCCGAGCAACTCGGCAGTCGTGTTCTTAACCGGCAATCGGACCACATCACCTTCGGGGAATGACCAGCAGTCTTCACCCCAGAGCACCTGGACCTGGCCGTCCGCGGCTGTGACGCGCAGCTCGGGGCAGTGCTCGGCGATCAGCACATGGTGGTCAAGCGTGGCCAACAGTTGGCGGACGATGCCCTTGAGCCAGCCAAACTCGGCGACGTAACCCAGATCGTCGGTTGGACCGCTCAGCTCGACGTACACCCGGTAGTTGTGTCCGTGCAGCGGTTCGCGGTCGCCAGGAAAGACGCAGAAATGAGCGGCGCAAAACTGAAAGTCCGCCTTGTCGAGCCGCACGTAGCATTCATCGCTGCCCGCCATTGCTGTCAATGCTAGCGGGCGCCGGGCGCTCATTGTGCTGATCTATCGTGAAGCTATGACGACACGATCCCTCTTTCCGATCTGTTTGTGTCTGCTGCTCAGCGCGTGCGCTGGGATTCCGGCCGCTGCCCCGTCCTCGGCAGGACAGGCCGCGACGTCGGCTGCTCCATCGACTGCACCGAGCTCCGCCGCGGCCAAGCCGGCCCCCAGCAGCGCCGCCGCATCGGCAGCACCAGCCAGCGCCCAATCGGCGGTCGCCACCGCGTCTGCGTCTACCCAGCCGGCAGCATCGGCCAACGTCAGTCCATCCCAGAGTGGGCTCACCAATGCGGAGGAGCAGAGCATCCGCGCGGTGCAGCAGGTCGGTCCAGGAGTGGTCAAGATCACACACTCGCTCCAAGGCGGCCAGGCGCTTGGATCGGGCACGATCATTGACGCCAAGGGCTACATCCTCACCAACGCCCACGTGGCCGAAGGCGCAACCACCTATCAGGTGACGCTCGCCAACAACCAGACGGTGCAGGGCAAGCTGCTGGGCCTGGACCCGTTCGACGACCTAGCGGTAATCCAGATCAGCCAGCCCGATCTGCCGGTGGTGGAGATGGGCGACTCATCCAAGCTGCAGGTTGGCCAGACTGTGCTGGCCATCGGCAATCCCATCGGCTTCACCCGCACGGTGACCAGCGGCATTGTCAGCGCCCTGGATCGCACCATCCCTGAGCCGCCCAGCCAGGTGACCGGCCAGGCCACAACCATTCCCAACATGATCCAGACCAGCGCGCCCATTAACCCCGGCAACAGTGGCGGCGCGCTGATCGACCTCGGCGCGAAGCTGGTCGGCGTGCCGACGCTGGCCGCCGCCGATCCTGAGCTCGGGGGCGTAGCCCAGGGGATTGCCTTCGCGGTGCCCGTCAATCGCGCCAAGGTGGTCATCCCGCAGCTCATCAGCGAGGGCAAGATCGTCCACTCCGGCCGGGCCTTTCTGGGAGTCTCCAGCGCCACCGTGGACGCGCGCATCGCCCGTGCCTACCGCCTGGCTGTGGACCATGGCGCCTACCTTGCTCAGGTGATTCCGAACACGCCCGCCGCCCAGGCGGGCTTGAAGCAGGGCGACATCATTGTCAAGTTCGACGGCAACGACGTCCAGAGCAGCGCCGATTTGAGCGACGCCATCCTCAACAAGAAGCCAGGCGACCAGGTCCAGCTCGCGGTCTACTCAGGTACTAACCAAAAGCCGGTGTCCGTCACCCTCCAGGAAGCGCCGGCTAACCAGGGTTAGAGGTGGCGGCGAAGGCGCGGTAGTCGACGTCCGGGAAGGGGTTGTCCAGCGCCTGGAAGGCGCTGACGTCCTGACCGGCGTCCCGGCCGGACAGCAGCTCGTCCACCAGCCGATCGAAGCGCGCCGCATGCGAGCGGAAGCGTTCGCTGGCGTACTCTGGCGCCTGGCCGGTGCTGATCAGGAACGGCCAGTCGCTGCTCTCCACCAGCAGCAGCTCCCGGGCGATCTGGGCCAGGGTCTCGCCGCTGGCGCCGTTGGCCTTGGGATGCTTGGCCACCAGGTCCTCCATCTGGCGCTCGTACTGATGGATGATCGGCCACATCCACTTGGTTTGGTCGTTGTACCAGGTGCGAGCGTCGCCGCCGGCGCCCCATGAGCTCTCGGGCAGCGCGATCTTCTCCGTCGGCGGATAGCGGTCCAGGTAAGCGCCGGGCGTGGTCAGCTCGATCTTGGGATGGTTGGCCAGGCGGCGCAGCACCTGCTTGAGCCACTCCACGCCCTCGAACCACCAATGACCAAACAGCTCGGTGTCGTACGGCGACAGCACCATCGGCGGCACCATGGCTCCCGAGGCGTTGCCTGCGATGTGCCGCTCGACCAATCCCACGAAATGGTCCGCATGGGAGCCCACGTCGTTGAAGGCCCATTCCGGGTTGTAGAAAGACTTGTTGCCGAGATCGACCCGCGAGCCGGTGATCCGCCAGAAGCGCATGCCGCAGATAGCGTCTTTCTTATGGAACTCGCGGTAGTTGAAATGGCCCGGGTAGCCCTCCGAAGCCGACCACACCTGGCGGCTGGTCAGCGTATCCCGCCCAAAGACTGCCACGTCGCTGTCGCTCACGAGGTAAGGCCAGGTCGTGCTCTTGTACTGCAGGTTGCGTTTTTGAGCGGTGAGCTGCGCGGCGCGGAACGAGCTCGTGGCATAGCCGGCGCGGTACTCGGCGTCGCTGATGTCCCCGCCCTCG
>DATGVV010000719.1:0-4739 GCA_035299885.1 Chloroflexota bacterium
CCCCTTCGGCCGGCACCAGGATCTCATACTCAAGGCCACGCTGGTCGAAGTAGGCCACTGCCTCCTGAAGAGTCTGACCGATGGTCCGCACCTCGTTGTAGGCCGGCAGCACCAGGCTCACCGAGGGCCCCGCCGCGCTCACGTGGCCTGGCCGGGAATAACCAGCGGCAACCGCACGACCTGTCCGATCGGACCGCCGCCAATCTGCTCCGGATGCGCGATCGCACGATGGGTCGCGCCAATTTCGGCAACGTAGCTTCCCGGCGGCGCGGGCAGCGGATGGTGCGTCAGCAACAGGTATCCGGAAGTAGGGCCGTCGTCTGGAGCGCGGGCCAGCACGTCGGCTTGGGCCACCTGCTTACCCGAAGCATCCATCAAGTGGACCCAAAGATCGTAGGGCCCTGCCGGGACGAGCGGCTGCCAGAGCAACCGAAGCAGGGCCGAGCCCGACCCGAATGTTGTTGCATAGCCGGTGAGACGGAAGTCGGGGCTCATATCGCCCTCGACTGGCCTGTGGCTGGCGAGAAACTGCCTGGCCGAGGCAGAAGGCCAGTGGAAAGCCAGGAAATCAGGCTGCCCCGTCCGACCTATGGTGTGCGGCAGTTTAGCTAGGCCTGGCAGCAAGCCGGCATCGATCCCGCTTAGGGCGGCGGCTGGCTGAGCGACATACAGCACGTCGCCGGCGGGATTGGCCGGGATCGGAAGGGCTGCCGTGTCGAGGTCGAACCACTCGGCTTGAGTTGTCCGCGGCGCCAGCAGCTCTACGGGCCAGCGGAGATGATAGGCGAATAGCATGTGCTGCTCGGGTCGATCTGCTACGTAGAGTGCAAGCTTGTAAGTGTCGCCGGCAAAAGCGACGTATGTCTCCGGGTCGGCAGCCCATTCGCCGAAGTACAGCACCCCTGTCCAGGCCAGCGTCCAAGCCACCGCGGCAGCCGGCAAAAGGGTCCGTGCCAATCCATGGGGGATGGCCGCCGCTACGCCAACCAGACCAACCGCCGCCAGGGCAAACGCTACCGGGGCCACGGAGTAGATGCGGTCCTGATCGGGGCTGCTTTGCGCCAGCGCACTGGCCAAGCTCATGACCAGCAGCCACGCCAGGAGCCAGCGATACGCGGTGCCGTCCCTGAAGCGCCACAGCGTGAGGCCCAGCCCGACCACGAAGAACGCTGCCATTGGCTGGTCGAAAACGGGCCGGCCGGGGATGTTAGTTCGGCGGTCTTCGTCGCCATGGACAAAAAACATCCCGGCCGTGTTGAGAATGCTTTCGATGGGCGTATTAGTCCCACGCTCGACCTGCGGTTGGGGATTGAAGACCGACACCTGGACCGCCCGCGCGAGCATCGCGTCCGGGTGCTGGAGGAAATACAGGCCCTCGGGAGCGAATATCGCGACCGCCACAATCGCGCCAATGGCCAGCCGCGGCAGCCGCTTGACGGCCAGCCGCCATTCAATCAGGCACACGAGTACCGCTAGTGCTGGAACGAGCCGCGCCGAAGTGTACGTGTACATCGAGGCGCCGACTGCGATCCCAGCCAGGATCGCGTACCGCGATGGCCCGCTGTGCAGCGCTCGCCAGAGAAGGTAAAGCACCGCCAGCACGAAGGGCGGCAGTGACGTAAAGCGAAGGCCCAGACGGCTCGATGCGACGCCCCAGATGGCCACCGCAAAGAGCGCGGCGGCAATGAGCGCCACGCGGTAGCCGAACATCGACCGAAACAGGCGAAAGCTCAGGGCCACGCTGAGCATGCCCATAGCGACGGCGGCGAACGTGAACACGATAAGGTGGTAGCCGGCGCCCGCGACCAGCAGCGCCTGGAGGTAGATGAAGAAGGCCTCGCGGCCGTTGTTGGCTGGGAAGAAGACCTTCGGGTGGCCGGCGAAGATGTCGCGGATATCGAGCCCGTTGGTAGCGATGTCGCTGTACATGCCTGGCGGCAGGGTGTCCAGGCGGTACAGCCGGAGAAAGGCGGCCAGCAGCAGGATGAGAAGGACGGGCAGGAGCCCTCGGAGGTTCCTCAACTGAGGACCAGCTCCAGCACCTGGACTTGGGGGCCGAGCTCGCCAAGCGAGCGGCTGGGCTGGGCGTCGACGGTGCGCCGGTCGACGCCGGCCAGCACGCGGTAGCGGCCGGGCGGCGTATCCGCGGGCACACGGAACTCGTGCAGCGACAGAAAGCGCTGGCCGGGCTGCCAGCCATTCGTCGGCAAACCCTGGCGATCGTCCTGGGCCACGACCTTGCCCCCGCCGTCCACAACGTGGACGAAGGCGCTGACGTTGTCGTGGCTGGGGGCCATGACGGTCCAGCTCAGGCCCAGCCGGAACTCCTGGCCCGGTCTGGCGTTGAGCTGCGCGTCGCTGAGATTGATGCTGTCGAGCCGCATAACGTCTCCGAAGTTCCCATCAATCCGTCGGCGAGCTCCCTCGAACTGGCGGAGCTGGGCGTCGCCGACCTCAAACATCCGGCCCGCCTGGTCGCCGTTCAGAAACGAGCTCTTGCTCAGGATCGATGCCTCAGGGAAATAGCGCTGCAGCACGGCTGGCAAGTCGCCGTTGCTCGGTAGGGAGGGCTGGGCGAACGCATACGTGGCTGGGCCGCTCGCCGGAATGAGGATGAGCTGGCTGAAATCTTCCAACCAGGTTGCGGGCTCGTATTGGGGCGCCAGGTAGCGGATGGCCATCCCTGACTGGGAGCCCAGATAGATGAAGGTGCGCTCCGGCGCAGGCCGCAGCTGGTTCAGCACGGCCGCGTCCACCACCTGGCCGTACTCGAATACGTGGCGCGGCTGGTCGGCGACAGGATACACCCGGAAGTAGGCACGGTAGGTATCCAGCCCGAGCAGCACGACCAGTGCGCCCGCGGCGACCGAGGCCGCCGCTCCCAAGCGATGAGCGGCGAGCCAGTGGCAGGCGACGGCGAGGCCCAGCGCCAGCAGGATGTAGGTGGATGGGGTGGCGCCGATGGTCCGGTCGTATTGGGGGCTGGGGCGCGACAGGAAGGCCGGCACCAGGAGCGTGATCTGCCACAGGATGAGCCACAGGCAGGGGTACAGAGCGGCCGGAGGGGAGGCTTCGCCGAGCCGCGGGCGAACGTCCTTGGCCGGCGTGAAGGCGTGCCGCAGCGCCCACAGCACGCCCAGGCAGAAGGGCACCGCTGCCCACCACCAGAACACCGGCTGGGCGGCCACGTCGTCGCGCCAGTTGACGTCGCCGCGAACGAAGAACATGCCCAACGTGTTCGCGGCCGTGCGCCAGAAGGACTCGGGCGCCAGTCCGGGCGGCGGCGGGCCAAGGCTGCTGACGTGCTGGATGCGGCCGAAGAAGGCCTCGCGATGCAGAGCGAAGTACGCGCCCAAGGGCGAGATCGTGGCTACGGCCATGGCCAAGCCGGCCAACAAGCCTCGACGGCATGCGATCAGCGACTGGCGATCCAGCAGCCACTGGCTCGCCAGCAGCAGCAGGATGAGCAGCGGCAGGATGCGCGCGGCCACGTAGGCGTAGGCACACAGCGAGGCGAACAGACCGGCCAGCACGAAGCTAGGCGTCGAGCGCCGCTCGAAGCCCCGCCACAGGAAAAACAGGAACAGCAGCAGCGGCGGCAGCAGGGTGATGTCGCGCTCCGACCAGCGGCTCATGGCCAGGTCCCACAGCGAGCCAGCCATGCCGGCGGTGGCCAGCAATGCTACTCGCCGGCCAAACCACTGCCGGGCCAGAGGGTAGGTGAGAGCGACGCCGAGCAGTCCCCACAGCGCGCCGGTCACGCGCATCGCCATGATGGTGTGGCCCATTCCGCGCACGGCCAGAGAGAGGCTGTAGATGAACGCCGGCTCTCGGGGATCGAAGGTCGTGAAGAATAGCGGATGGCTGCCCGCCAGCACCCGCAGCACCTCCACGCCGTTGCGAGCCTCGTCCAGGTCCAACCCCGGCGGCAGCTCAGCGAGGCGGTAGAAGCGCAGGAAGGCCGCGGCCGTCAAGATCACGGCCAGCACGAGGACCTCCCAGAGCCAGGCGGGTCGGAGCGACGGCTTGCTGGCCGGTGTGGTGGCTTCCTCGACGGCTGGGGACGGTCTAATGGCCACGCTCAAGGGATGGTCACCGGGATGCGCGTGAAGCCGATTGGCGGGCCAACCAGCTGGCCGCGATCTTTGGCCGAGCGGTGGACCGCTCCGATCTCGGCCGTGTAGGCGCCGGGGGGCACATCCAGCGGGTGCTGCGTTAGCAGCAGATCGTCTCGGGCGGGCCCCTCATCGACCGGCCAAGCCAGCGCGTCGAACTGCGCGATCTGCTTGCCCGCGGAATCCATGAGGTGGACATACAGATCGTAGGGACCGGAGGCCTGCAGCGGCTGCCAGAAAAGATCCAGCGCCGGTTTGCCATTCACGCTCACGACCTCGTAGCCGGTCAAGCGGAAGTCGGGGGCCATGCTCACATCCAGCGGCTGGCGGGCAGCCAGGAGGGCGGCCATTGAGCCCGCGGACCAACGGAAGGCGTAGAAGTCGGCCCCGCCGTCGGGGGCCGTGCTGTGTAGCAAAGTCTGCGCGCCGGGCAGCATCTGGCCCGCCAGGTTGGTCAGGGCCGCCTTGGGGCCGGCGACGTAGGTCAGCTCTGCCGCCTGCCACGGGATCGGAATGGCCGCACTCTCCTCCCGATACCAGCGATCGCTCTGGCTTAGCGGCGCCAGGAACTGCACGGTCGAGCGGTGGTCAAGGGCGAAATACGCCTGCCCAGGCTGCGTCTGC
>DATGVV010000720.1:0-2542 GCA_035299885.1 Chloroflexota bacterium
TGATCGAGCAGATCGACGGCCAACGCAAAGCCACCGGGGCCGGCGTGCTTGTCTTCCGAAACGAAGTGGGCCCGGTGGACGTAAACCAGGCGCTCGAAGGTCTCGAGCTGTTCGCCCGCGAGGTCCTACCGGTCGTTCACAAGCTCTAGGCAGCGTGCACAGCCACTGATGCGCCTGCTCGCGGCCGCTCGGGCCGGCGGAGGCGTCAGCGCCGAGCAGTGGGCTCTGATTGTGGGACTGCCGTTCGGGCAAGTTTCCAATCTGGCCCTGTTCGTGGTGCTTGCGCAGATGCGGGAAGGCCTCGCCTTGAGCTACTCGGAACTGGGCCTCGTGCTGGCCAGCTTCGGCATCGCCCGGGTCCTGATGGATCTGCCGGCCGGGGCGTTGGTTCAGCGCTTCAATCCACGGACGGCGCTGCTGGCCAGTTTAGGTGGCACCTTGGTAGCGGCCATCCTGGGGCTCGCCGCTACGTCAGCCTGGCAGGTGGCGGCGGCCCGCTTCCTCCACGGGGCTTCGACCTCGGTCGTGCAATGCGCCATCCTCGCTTGGTTGGTAGGCAGCGCCCACAGCAGCATGCGTGGCCGGGTCATGGCTTTGAGCGAGATGGTCTTTTCGGTTGTCGGGCTGGTGGTGCCGGTGACAGTGGGCGTGCTGGCAGGCGCGATGAGCTGGCGGGCGGCGTTCGCCCTGGGTATCGTGGCTGCCCTGCTGGCGGCAGCCTGCACCGCCGCCTGGACCCGGGCCGACTCGGCCAAGGTGGCCCTGGGACTGCCCATGGAAGCCGCTGAGCCGCGACGGCTCTTGTCCCGCTGGGGCGATCTGCGCTTGGGCGGAGCAACGCTGCTGTGCGCCTACGTCATGACCTTCATAATCTTTTTTGGCCGGCAGGCGTTGATCAGCACCTTGCTGCCGCTCCTTGGGGCCGAGCACGTGGGTATGTCGTCGCTCCACGTTGGTGTTGGCCTGATGCTGGTCAACATGGTCAGCATTGCAGCGGTGATGCTCGGCGGCTGGGCCGGCGACCGTTATGGCCGCCGGCCCTTAATGGTGCCCGGCATCCTGGTGCTGCTGCTGTGCCAGCTATCGGCTCTGCTGATTTCCAGCGAGCCGGCGTTCCTCATGGTGGCCGCTGTCACGGGGCTCGGCTTTTTCATGAATTCCATGCCGCTGAGCCTCATCGGCGATGCCTTGCCGCCCCAGGTGCGCGCCGACGGCGTGGCGGTGTTCCGCCTGGTGGCCGACGTGGGAGTACTGCTGGCCCCAACGGTCATCGGCTTCTCGCTGGACGCCGGCGGCTTCACAACCGCTGAGCTGGTGGCGCCGGGAGCGACGCTGGCCGGGCTGCTGGCCGTTATCGGTATCATCGCCTCAACTCAATCAGTCAGGGAGAAAACGCATGGCCGTGTTGGAACGCTATCTGAGCAAAACGCTGAGCCCGGTGCACGTCAAGAATGAGGATGAAATTCGGTACCGCTCTAATGACAAGCGGCAGATTAAGGGGCCGTTCCAGATTTTCAGCATCGCGCCGGAGCTGACGGACGGTAAACGCCGCACCGTGGACGTGCTGGCCAAGGACGATGTGATGAGCGCCATCGTCCACAAGATTGCCGAGGGCGGCGAGAACGACCTCCACTGTCACCGCGCGCAGGACGAAGTGTGGGTCGTGCTGGAAGGCCAGATCACGTTCTACGGCGAAGACCATCAGGAGATCGCCCGGCTCAATCCGCGCGACGGCCTGTTCCTGCCGCGCGGCGCCGCCTACTGGTTCGCCAGCACAGGCACGGAGGCCGCGGTGCTGCTACGCGTCTCGGCTACGCATCCCAATATTCCCAACGAGCGCTGGGACTACGGCAAGGCGTTCGACCCGGCGGTGGTCCGCTAGCGGTTCTCCCGCAGCCACGACGCCGGAGTGCCGGCACCGTGGCGGACGTTCCATTCATCGGCATGGATGAAGTGGCCGGTCGGCCCATTGGTGGTGTCGTGCGCGGCTAGGAACAAGATCAACGGTGCGATGTGCTCGGGCACCTGGCGGCTGGTCGGGGTCCACAAGCCCATCTCGCGCCGCGCACGGTCGACGCGTTCCCAGCCCGTCATCTCCGAGTGGCCGGGGAAGACAGCGTTGACGGCGACGTTCTTGTCCTTGAGCTCCTCCGCCAAATAAATGGACATCGACAGGATGGCGGCCTTCGAGGCCATATAGGGCTGCTCCTGGCTGCCGGGCCGGAAGTATTGCGGCACCGTGCCGCTGGTGGAGAAGTTCACGATGCTGCCCCGCCGCTGCTCGATCATCGGCCGGACGAAGCGGCGGATGACCTTGAGCGTGCCGAGGACGTTGACGCGCAGCATCTTCTCCCAGTCCTCATCGGAGGTGTCGAGCACGTTCACCCGGCCGGATGGCGGAAACAGGTGGTTCTGCAGCAAGGCGGCGTTGTTGATCAAGGCGTCGACAGCCCCGAAGCGGCCTATCGTTGCTTCGTAGGCGGCATCCATGCCTTCGTCACTACTGACGTCGCCCTCGAGTACCAGCGCGCCGGCCCGCGCG
>DATGVV010000721.1:0-3534 GCA_035299885.1 Chloroflexota bacterium
CGCTACCGGCCCGCGGCGCCGCCTGAGCCGGATCGGGGCGCTCTGCGGGAGGCGGCTCAGCTGCTGGTGCGGGCCGAGATGCCGTTGTGCCTCGCGGGGCGGGTGGGCGCTAGCGCTCAGGCGGTCCGCACCTTGGTGGAGCTGGCCGAGCTGCTGGCCATGCCCGTGGTGGATACCGGCACGCGCTGGAGCTTCCCGACGCCCCACGCGCTGGACTTCACCGACATGCGTACGGACTTCCTGCGCCAGGCCGACGTGGTGCTGGGCCTGGAGGTAATGGATTTGCATGGCTCGATGCGCCTGCCGGTGAACTACACCACTCGCAGGGCCGAGGTGCTGGAGGTCGAGAACCAGAAGGTCATCAGCGTGTCCGTGGACGAGCTGATCCACGGCGGCCAGACGACGGATTTCCAAGCTTTGCCGGCCGTCGACGTGCCGATCCTGGCCAACAGCGCGGTGACCCTGCCGCTACTGCTGGAGGAGTGCCGCCAGGCGCTAGATGCCGGGGCGCAGGCGCGCATCGATCGGCGACGGCAGGCGCTCGTCGAGAAGCAGGCGGCGCAGCGGCAGAAGCAGCGCGAGGCCGTTCAGAAGCTGTGGGATCGGCCGCAGATCTCGGAAGCACGGTTGGCCTCAGATGTCTGGCAGGCGGTCAAGGGTGAGGATTTCATCTTCACCTGGGGCCGCCTCCGGCGTATGGCCCCTGGCGTGGCCGAGATCTCTGGCCCAGAGCAGCACCTCGGTGAAGGTGGCGGCGGCGCCGTGGGCGCCACGCCCGGCATGGTGCTGGGCGCCGGACTGGCGCTGCGCGACAGTGGCAGGCTGCCGGTGTGCATCCTCGGCGACGGCGAGACGATGTCGTCCATCCAGGCTTTGTGGACGGCGGCGCACTACCACATTCCGGGGCTGTGGGTGATCAACAACAACCACTCCTACTACAACGATGAGAACCACCAGGACCTCATCGCCAAATTCCGCAACCGGCCGCCCGAAAACAAGACCGTCGCCATGCGCATGCAGGATCCCGAGGTGGACTTCGCGGCCATCACGAAGACGTTTGGGCTGCACGGCGAGGGGCCGGTCAAATCGGCGGCCGAGCTTCCGGGGGCGTTATCGCGGGCGATTGCGGCCGTGAAAGAGGGTCAGCTGGCGGTCGTGGACGTCTGGACTGAGACGCGGGAGCACGCCTAAGCTTTAGGACAGGTTTACTGATGGGTATTTTGCGGCCACGCCCGCAGCGCCGTGGCTTGCTGGGCTGGCTCTTGGGCAGCGGCCGTGGGGCCGAAGCGACCGGCAGCGTGATGTCGCCTGCGCCTCTTCCTCTCGACGGCGACGCTCTTGCCAGCGTGGAGTCTGCGGACCTGACGCCCCCTGAGGACGATCGGCCGCGTGTCCCGCGCGAACTATTTCGGGTCAGCAACGTCAGCCTGCCGGCCAATCTCGACATTGGCGGCGAAAAGACGGTAGCAGTGCGGCTGACGAACGTCAGCGGCGCGGGAGCCGCTCTGCTGTGCGACTCACCGGAGCCGTTGCCCGATACCGGGGGTTGGCTGGACCTGGCCTTGCCCAATCGCCCCAAGCCTATGGAGCTGGAGGCGCAGCTCGTCCGCGGCCGGCCTCATCTTGGCCCGCAGGGCCAGGATCAGCAGATCGTGCACGTCCGCTTTCCGAGCATCCGGCGCAACGATCAGGACGCGATCATCGCCTACGTCAACAACGTCCGGCTCTACGAGGATAAGCAGTACACGGTCGCGGCCAAGGTGATGCTCGAGGTCGTCACCGGGCGCCGCCGGTTCGCTAAGTTCACCGGCGAGACCATCGAGATCCGGCCTGACATGATGCGCTTGATGATGGACGACTTCGACGCCATCGTCGGCGCCGAGGTCATGCTGACCGTGATGGCGCCCAAGTTCGCCGACCACATCGACGTCGAGGACGTGAAGGTCGAGAAGGTCGAGATCATCAGTCCCCGCAAAGCCGAAGTCGAAGTCTCGCTGGCCAAGCCGGACGACAAGGTGCTGCTGTTCATTCGCAAGCACTACCCCGGCGTGGCAAAAGGTCGCCGCTAGAGTTCCCTCTCCCTCTGGGAGAGGGCTAGGGTGAGGGCTAGAGCGGCTTGATCGTGGCCACGGCGATGATGGCCAGCATCAGCACGCCGGCCACGGAGGCCGTGATGGCGTGCTGCCGATCGATCGCTTTGAACGCGGCCTGATCGTCGCCCGCGGCGAGACGGGCGAGCTGCCGCTGGCGCCGATCGAACATCACCAGCGCCAGTAGGAACAGCACGATGCCGGCGACCTCCATGAACACCAGCCAAATGGGCTGCACGCCGTGGTATTGAGGGGAGACCACGATCAGGCCGATACCGCCGGCAGTTGCCAGCCAATAGCCGGGGATGGTCACGAAGGTGTTGATGCGCACCAAGGACTGATAAGCGAAGGCCACAGCCTCGCCGCCACGGCGCTTGGCCGCGCGCGTCCAGAAAGGATAGGTGATGAACGAGCCCACCCAGAGCACCACTCCCAACAGGTGGACGAACAGCAGGATCTGGGCGGCGCCAATCATGGCCTCATGGTACGCCACAATGGTGGCTGCATGGTGGATCAGGTAGCCGGTCTGGCGGAGCGCATCGCCGCGGCGCGCGACCTGGTGTTCCTGACGGGCGCCGGTATCAGCACAGAATCTGGCATTCCCGACTTCCGTGGCCCGGACGGCACCTGGACCAAGTTCAACGCCGAGGATTTCACCTTCCAGAAGTTCCTGACCCGCCACGATACGAGGGTCATGACCTGGCAGCGCTTCCGCGACAACCCGGCGCATGATGCCCAGCCGAACGCCGCCCACCGGGCTATCGCCGAGCTGGAGCAGCTCGGCAAGGTAGATCGCGTCGTCACGCAGAACATCGATGGGCTGCATCAGCTGGCCGGCAGCTCCGCCTCGCGGGTGATCGAGATCCACGGCACGATGCGCTGGGTGGCCTGCCTGGACTGCAACAAGCGCTACCCGGCGGCCGAGATCCTCGAGCGGGTGCGAGCCGGCATGGAGGTGCCGCAGTGCGATGACTGCGGCGGCTGGCTCAAGTCGGCCACGATCTCGTTTGGTCAGCCCATGCCGGCGGCAGCCATGGCCGAGGCGTCGGCCGCCGCCCAGCGCTGTGACCTGTTCATCGTGGTCGGCTCGTCACTGGTGGTCTACCCAGCGGCGGACCTGCCCGTCCAAGCTGTACGCGGCGGCGCCCGCCTGGCGATCTTGAACGCCAGCGACACGGCGCTCGATCGCTATGCCGAAGTGATCCTCAACGGCCAGGCCGGCGCGATACTGCCAGCCGTCGTGGCCAAAGTCCGCGAAGCGCTGAGCTAGCGGGGGAAGAAGTCTGCCACTGCGCAGGCAAATCCAGGCAGCACGTCCTCGGCCGAAAACCTGTCCCCGGGGCCGAGCCGCACAGGCTCAGCACCAGGCCGGTGAACTTCAGCGAACTCGTCGGGCTCGACAAGGACAACCAGGGCCGTGCCTTTGGCAATATATTCGCCGGCC
>DATGVV010000722.1:0-15702 GCA_035299885.1 Chloroflexota bacterium
TCACCAAAGGTGCACTCACGAGCATCACTCCACGGCCTGAGTATGCGCCGTTCTTCATCATCGACCGGAAAGCGCGCTTTGGTCAGCCGGGGCCGGATTACCCACCTGCACTACCACGGCAAGGTGTGCTCAATTGGGTACCCCCGAGAGGACTCGAACCTCCGCAACCGGCTCCGGAGGCCGGTGCTCTATCCGACTGAGCTACGGGGGCGTACTCCGTAATTCTAGCCAGGCCAGGCCTGGAGAGCGAGCAACCTGAAGCGGGGGCTCCGGGGCTAGAATCGATCTGATGTCCAGCGGCCCCGCCATTCATGTGGACGGGCTCCGCAAGACCTACGGCTCGCGTGTCGCCGTGGAGGACCTGTCGTTCAGCGCCGATCCGGGCGAAGTGTTCGCGCTGCTGGGCCCCAATGGCGCCGGTAAGACGACGACCATCGAGATCCTGGAGGGCTACCGCGGCCGTGATGCCGGTGAGGTGTCGGTGCTCGGGCTCGACCCGCAGCGCGAGGCTCACAAGCTGCGCCAGCAGATCGGCCTGATGCTGCAGGAAGGTGGCGTCTACCCGCAGGCGCGGCCACGCGAGATCTTGTCGCTGTTCGCCAGCTTCTATCCTCAGCACGACAGCCCTGACCGGCTTCTGGAGCTGGTCGGGCTGGACGACTCCCAGACGACGCCTTACCGGCGCCTGTCCGGCGGACAGAAGCAGCGGCTGGCGCTGGCCCTGGCGCTGGTCGGCTGCCCCAAGCTGGTGTTCCTGGATGAGCCCACCGCCAGCATGGACCCGCAAGCGCGCCGCGCCACCTGGGACATCGTTCGATCGCTTCGCGATTCGGGCGTGACGGTGCTGCTCACCACGCACTACATGGATGAGGCTGAGCAGCTGGCCGATCGCATCGGCATCATCGATCGCGGCCGGCTCGTCGCCGTCGGCGACATGGAATCGCTGCGGCGTCAGCCCGATTCGCAGGACACCACCGTGCGCATGGTTGCGCCAGCGGGGTTGGACGTGGAGCAGCTGCAGGCGCTGGACGGCGTGAACACCGTGCGCGAGGACCAAAGCGGGGTCTATCTGTTCGAGACCGCCGATCCGCCGGCGTTGCTGGCTCAAGTGACCGATTGGGCCCGCAGTCAGCAGCTGTCGATTCGGGAGCTGCGCGTCGGCCGCGAGTCGCTCGAGGACATCTTCCTGCGCCTCACCGGCGACCGGATGCGTTCGTGAGGCAGCAGGCAAGAGGCAAGAGGCAACAGAAATAAAAGCTCTAGCGGCGCAGACCATGATGGAGCTGCGGCTCATGTCGCGCCGCGGCGAGAACCTGCTGGTGACGCTGGTCATCCCGCTGGTGCTGCTGCTGTTCTTCGGCTCAACCAGCGTGTTCGCCGCCGGCGGCGAGCGGCCGGTCGACTTCCTGGTGCCGGGCATCCTGGCCCTGGCCATCATGTCGACCGGCATGGTGAGCCTGGGCATCGCCACCGCCTACGAGCGGCACTATGGCGTGCTGAAGCGCCTCGGCGGCTCGCCCCTGACCCGCGCGCAGCTTATCGGAGCCAAAATCGCCTCGGTGATCGCCGTCGAGGCAGGGCAGGCGGTGCTGCTGTTGGGCGTGGCCACGCTGGCCTTCAACTGGCGGCCGCTGGGCGGCTGGGGCGCGCCGCTGGGCATCGCCATCCTGGGCACGGTGACGTTCGCCGGGCTGGGGCTGCTGATGGCCGGCGGCCTGCGCGCCGAGGCAACGCTGGCCGGCGCCAATGGGCTGTATCTGATCTTCGCCCTCATCGGCGGCATGTTCCTGCCGGTCGATCACTTGCCCCGGGCGCTGGCGGGCATCGCGCCCTACCTGCCGGCCGATGCGCTGGCCGACCTGCTGCGCTCGTCCCTCGATGGCGCCACCCTTTCCGGCTTCAGCCTGGCGGTGCTGCTGGCCTGGACGGCCACCTTCGTCGCCCTGGCGATGCGGACCTTCCGTTGGGAATGAGCTAGCGGCCGAATTCCACGTCGCGCACGCGTTCGGGATCCACGTCGTCCAGGGCGCGCAGCTCCTCCGACGTGGGCGATGGCGTCTCCGGCGCCTCTTTTACGGGCCAGCCGGTGGCCTCCTGCACTTCGGCAAAGGTCACGCCTTGGTGGATGCTCTCCAGCTCGAGCTGGCCACCAACACCCTTGAACACGCACAGCGGCGTCACCACTTGGTCGACGTTCCCCTGGGCGGTTACGAAGCTAACGGACTCCACGAACGTCTGGCGATCGTGCCGCGTGCGCCACAGGATCACGCGCTTGGCCGTCGGCATGAGGTGCGCTGAGCCGGCGCCCCCCGGAAGGCGGATCTTAGGATGGCGGTAGTCGTCGCCGAGCACGCTCAGGTTGATGCGCCCGCGGCGGTCGATCTGGATGCCGCTGTGAAACACTACGTCCAGACCGCCACGGGCAGCCAGGTCGAACAGATCGATCAGGTCGAACAGCGCCGGCGTGCGCTCGAAGAGCGCAGGATCCGAGGTGGAGGCCGGCAGATGGTCCGGCTGCGGGTCCACGCTGCCGCCGGTGTTGAGGTAGACGAGGCGCGGCGCGTGAGTGCGCTTGGCCAGCAGGATGGCCACCATCGGCAGGGGCGAGGCTACGCCGTGGAAGGCGCGCTCGCCGTCGCGCAGGCAGCGGCTGAGGCAGACGGCCATCAGGTCGGCGGTGGCCTTTAGGTCGAGGGCGGAGGCGGTTAAGGCCGTGCTGTGGGAACCCTCACCCTTGCCCTCTCCCCGAGGGAGAGGGAATTTACGACAAACTGCCGGAATCCTTCCTCCGTCTTCGCGGCCGTGGCGTACTCGGACAGGAATTCCTTGTCGTAGTCGTAGTGGCCGGCGCAGCTGGTGGGCCAGGCGCCGCGGGCTGCCTCCACGACCGTGTCCACCAGGAAGCCGGGAAGCGCGGTCAGCTCCGGCTGGGCCACGAAGCGCTCCCGCGGCACGATGCGCTCGGCGGTGGCGATGATCCGCGCCGAGGCCTTCGCCAGCAGCACATCCTCATATGGCGAGCCCAGGATGCGCAAGTTGCCCTCCTCATCTGCCTCCTGCACGTGGATCAGGCAGACGTCGGGCCGGATGGGCGGAATGACCAGCACCTCACTGCCGCTGTACGGGTCGCGGATGGTGGCGAAGCCGCTCGCTCGCGGCAGATCCGAGCCGGCCATGCCGGCAAACGGCATGAACGGCACTCCCTGGACTGAAGCACGCAGCCCCGCGATGATGCTCGCTCAGGTATGCTCTGTGAACTGCACGGCCCCGCTCTCCAGCGCGGCGCGGAAGCGCGGCGCCATGCCCCACAGGTTCTCGAAGCTCACGAACGACATGATCACGCGACTCACGCAGCCGGCGCCGCACAACACGTCGAAGTCGTAGCCGGCCGCGGTCTTCACCAGCGTCAGTTCGCGCTTGCCTTGTCGGATGAGCTCGTGCACCGCCGCGCCCGGCGTGCGGTGGGTGAGATTGCCGCCGAGGCCGATCAGCGAGCCGTCCGGGATAGAGGCGATGGCCTCGCTAAGGCTGGCCAGCCGGGCCATGGCTCAGCGCTTGCGCCAGGCGAACCAGCTGCCGGCCGTGGTGCTGGCCACTCCTGCCGCGATGGCTACCTTGACGACGTCGAACGGCACGAACGGCAGCACGCTCACTTGCAGGGTCTGCACTGGTTCGCGGTGCAGCGCCAGCAGGATGTAGAAGTAGCCGCCCGCGTAGATCACGAGCAGCCCGGCCAAGCCGGCCAGCAACAGCCGCCTGAAATTGAGGCGGCTGCGCTCCGACAGCCTTCCGATGGCCCATGCCGCCAGGGGGTAGCTCAGGATGTAGCCCAGCGACGGCGTAGCCAGCATGTAAGCCAGGCCGCCATTGCCGTTGGCAAATAACGGCGCTCCCAGGGCGCCGGCCACCACGTATTCCAGGAGCGCGAAAAAGGCTGGCCCGCTGCCCAGGAACATGCCCGTCAGCATGATCGCCATGGGCTGCAGGGTAAAAGGCACCGGCGTCAGCGGTGTGTAGATCGCAATCCGGGCAAACACCGCTACCAGCGCCGCGAAGAAGGTGCAGGCCAGCGCTTGCTGTGCCAGCGTGCCGGCGTTGGCGCGCGCGCGTGCCGGTGCAGCCGTGAAGCTTCTCATACCAACTCGATTCTAGCGGCCTGCCTAGCGGCTGCCGCCGGCCCACCACAGGCGCCGAGAAATGCCATCAGCAGGAAAGGCGAAAGGCGCTTCATAGCGAGCAGCATCCTACTCTAATTCTTCAGGATAGGCTGCGTCAGGTATTCCGGCACGGGCGAGCCCATGAGTGCGTAGACGTTGCTCAGGTGCTGCCGGAACTGGTGGTCGAAGCCGCGCTCCGGCTTGGGATCGTTGCCGCCGTAGTACCACCAGAACCAATCGCTGCCCTCGGCGATGTAGATCTCCTCCCAGGCTCGCTCGAGGACCTCCAGCTCGGCTCCTTCGCACTCCATCTCCCAGCGCACCAGGTCGTCGCGCGTGCGGGCCAGATAGTCCCAGGCGATGTTCTGGGCCAGCTCGCCAATCCACACGTCGAACGTCCCGCCGATCCAGGAGCCGGCGGCCAGGTAGTCCAGCGTGTGCTGTGGCGGATGCTCTTTCAGGAACTCGCTGACCGTTACGCAGCGCAGCGTGTCGTCCTCGGAGAGCAGGGTGTAGAGCGACACCAGGAAATCCTGGCCGTTGTTGTCGTAGAACTCCCAGCAGTTCTCGCCGTCCAGGATGAGCGGCACGATGTGCTCGCCACGCTGCTCACCGAGCGCGTCGCGGATGCCGTGCAAATGGCCGACGAGATCGTTGACCGCGTCCTGCGGCTGCCAATTCTGGTACTTGAAGCCGATCTCGTCGGACATGCCGCGGTCTCGGAACAGGACGGCCACGGAATGCTCCTCGTCGCTGGCCTTGTAGGCGCAGTACAGCGAGGCCGGGTCCCACACCGTGCCGTCCTGCCGGCGTGAGCTCCAGCCGCGGCTGCGGTTGAGGATCTCCTCGTCGCTGGCGGTCCAGCGGATGCCGGCCTGCGCCAGAGGGTAGATGATGTCCTGGCTTACCCCGCCCTCGCTGGGCCACAGGCCCGCCGGGTAGCGGCCGAAGATCTCGCGGTGCGCCACTCGGGCCCGCCGCACCTGTTCCACCGCGTCCTCCGGATGCCGGTAGCCGAAAGCCGGCAGGGAGATGTAGGGGGCGGCCTCCCGGGCCGCGCCGTGGTTGTCGATCAGCAGCGGCAGCACCGCATGGTAGTACGGCGACGTGCTCAGCTCGACCTGGCCATTGTGCTGCAGGCGGCGGTAGGCAGGCACGATCTGCCGCAGGATCTCGCGCTGCTTGTGGCGAATGCAGGCCAAATCGGCTGCCGAGAAGTGCTCGTGCTGCGTCAGCTCCTTAAGCTCCGGATCGCGCTCGATGTAGGTGGGATCGATCCAGGCCAGGTTGAACCAGCCGATCGTGTCGCCCCAGAACTCCTGTGAGTGCTCGCCCTCGGCGTAGCGATCGCTCAGCAGCTGCTGATAACGCGGATAGCGCGAGATGACCTTGTCGTAGCTGATGCTGAAGAAGAAGTCGAGGATGTAGTCCTTATCGGCATCGCTCAGCTCCTCGGGCAGGGTCGTGCAGATCTGCAAAAAGCGCCCGGTGGCCTCGCCGCTGGCGTAGTCGAGCACCTGCTGCACCAGGCAGGGCACGAGGTTGAAGGTCATGTGCAGCTTGGGAAACTGCTCCAGCACGGTGGCCATGTGCAGGTAATCCTTGGTGCCGTGCAGCAGCACCCAGGGCAGCATGTACTCGCCTGTCAGGCGGTCGCGGTAATACGGCTGGTGCATGTGCCAGACGAACGCGACGTTAAGGGGTTGCGTGCTCTCCCCCTAGGAAAGAGTTCGTAACTGAGGAAACAGGATCACCTCGCGGATGGACGTCTGACCAGTGAGCAGCATCGTCAGCCGATCGATGCCGATGCCCAGCCCGCCGGTCGGCGGCATGCCGTACTCCATCGCCTCCAGGAAATCCTCGTCTACCGGCGCGGCCTCCTCATCGCCCTCCGCCCGGCGTTTGGCCAGCTGCGTCAACCGCTCGCGCTGATCGAGCGGGTCGTTCAGCTCCGAGAAGGCATTGGCGAGCTCCATGCCAGCCACGAACAGCTCGAACCGTTCCACCAGGCGCGGCTCGTCGTAGCGGCGTTTCGCCAGCGGGCTCAGCTCGACCGGCCAGTCGGTGAGGAAGGTTGGCTGGATGAGCTGGGGTTCGACGGCCTCGCTCACGATCTCATCGATCAGCTTTGCCCGGCCCACCGACACCGGCAGCCGCGCGGCGGCGGAGAGCTGCTCGTCTGATGCCTCCAGCACGTCGATTTCCGCCCAGCGCTGGGTGGCCTCTCGAACCGTGAGCCTCTGGAAGGGGGGGCCGTAGTCCGGCGTGTGGTCGCCGTACTCGACGGGGCCCTCCGGGGCAATTTGCGCGGCCAGTACGCGCACCATGTCCTCCGTCAGGGCCATCACGTCGTCCAGGTCGGCATAGGCCTGGTACAGCTCCATCATTGTGAACTCGGGGTTGTGGCGGGCATCGATGCCCTCGTTGCGGAAGTCTTTGCCGATTTCGTACACCTTGTCGAAGCCGCCGATGATCAGACGTTTGAGGTACAGCTCATCGGAGATGCGCAGGAACAGGTCGCGGTCGAGGGCGTTGTGGTGCGTCACGAACGGCTTGGCGGCGGCCCCGCCGTACAGCGGCTGAAGCACCGGCGTTTCCACCTCCACGAACCCGTGCGCGTCCAAGAACTGCCGCAAGCCGCGAACGATCCGGGTGCGCTTCTCGAAGACGTCGCGCACCTCGTCGTTGGAGATCAGGTCGAGGTAGCGCTGCCGGTAACGCTTCTCTGGATCCTGGAGGCCATGCCACTTCTCGGGCAGAGGCCGCAGCGACTTGGCCAGGAGTTGCCAGTCCTTCACGTGCAGCGTAATCTCGCCGCGTTTGGTTTGCCACAGCCAGCCGGACACGCCGACGAAATCGCCGATGTCCAGGTCCTTGAGGCCCTCATAGCGTTCGCCTAAGTCTTCGCGGTGAAACGACAGCTGCAGCTTGCCGGCGCCGTCCTTGAGATGAGAGAAGGCCATGCCGCCGAGATCTCGTAGGGCGATCAGCCGGCCGGCCAGACGCGCCGGGAGTTGCTCCTCGTTCGAGCTAAACGTCGCTCGCGCCTCGGCTGTGGTGTGGCTGCGCTCGAAGCGTGTGGGCCAGGGATTGGCGCCCGATTGCCGGATGCGCTCCAGCTTCTCCAGCCGCTGCCGGCGAAGAATTGCCTCTCCCTCGGGGAGAGGGTTAGGGTGAGGGCCCCCCACTATTCGATGGCTTTCACCGTGAACGTCAGCTTGCCGGATGGCGCGGCCACCTCGACGGCATCGCCAATGCGGTGGCCGAGCAGAGCTTTGCCAAGAGGTGATTCGTTGGAGATGCGGCCCGCGCTAGGCTTGGCTTCGGCCGAGCCCACCAGGAAGAAGCGCTCCTCGTGGCCTTCGGCATCGAGCACAGTGACCTTGCAGCCGATCTGCACGCCATCCGCCGCCGCATGCTTGCCCTCATCGATCATCTGGGCGTGCTTGAGCATGTACTCGAGCTCTTGAATGCGGCCCTCGATCATGCCCTGCTGGTGCTTGGCATCCTCGAACGCGGCGTTCTCGGTGATGTCGCCGGCTTCTTTGGCCTGCTTGATCTGCTCGGCAATCTGAGGGCGCTTTTCGTTGACCAGCGAGGCTAGCTCGGATCGCAGCTTGGACTTGCCTTGCTTGGTCAGAAAGATGGGCTTCTCAGCCACGTGGATGTACTCCTTTGAATAAAAAATCAGAGAGCGGGCGACAACCCGCTCTCTGATTAGGTTGCTCCGGCAACAAATTCTTACCGGGTAACCACTCCAAAAAGTTTATGCATGCAGCACAGGGGAGTGGTTGCCGCTACGGCCAGCTTGTCGCCGCAGCAACTGTGATAATCCACTCCACATCACCTCCTTTCTTCCGAGGGAATTATAGAATGCGGCTGAAATTAACCACACGAACTATCCTCTCCTGCCGCGGCGGGAGAGGGCGAGGGTGAGGGTCCTTTGAACATCGCCTTCATCGGCCTTGGCGTGATGGGCAAGCCTATGGCGCACAACCTCATGAAAGCCAGCTACGACCTGACCGTCCACAGCCGGAGCCGGCCGCCGGTCGACGAGCTGGCCAGCGCCGGCGCCAAGACGGCCAGCAATCCCGCCGAATGCGCCAGCGCGGCAGACGTCGTCATCACCATGCTGCCCGATGGGCCCGACGTAGAGCTGGTCATGATGGGCGAGCGCGGCGTCTTCGCGGGCGCCAAGGCCGGTGCGATCCTGGTGGATATGAGCACGATCTCGCCAGTCACCGCCAAACGGCTCGCCGCCGAGGCGCTGGCCAAGGGCTTCCGCATGCTGGATGCTCCGGTCAGCGGCGGCGAGACCGGCGCCATCAACGCTCAGCTGTCGATCATGGCCGGCGGCGACAAGACCACCTTCGAGCAGGTGCTGCCGGTTTTCCAAGCACTTGGCACCAAGATCACCCTCATGGGCGAGGCCGGGGCAGGCCAGATGACCAAGGCCTGCAACCAGGTGATGGTGGCCATCAACTACCTGGCTATGGCCGAGGCGCTGGCGCTCGGCGCCAAGGCCGGTATGGACATGGAGCTGCTCCATCAGGCTCTGGCCGGCGGTCTGGCCAACTCCGCGGTCTGGGAACGCCGCGGACCGCTGGCAATCAAGGGCGACTTCAAGGCTGGCTTCCGCATCCGCCTGCACCACAAGGACCTGACCATCGCCCTCGACGCCGCCAAGGAGCTGGGCGTGTCGCTGCCCGGCACGGCCCAGGTCCGCGAGCTCTACCGCGCCATGATGAACACCGGCGAGGGCGAGCTGGACCACTCCGCCCTGGCGCTTCTCCTCCGCCGCTGGGCAGGCTTGGCATAGCCGGCTAGCCCCGGAAGTTCGCCTTAAACAAATCGTTCCAGCTGGCGAGCTCCTTGGTGAACTCGGCCGTGCTCTTGCCGGCATCGGGCACGAACAGCTTGTAGGACACCTTCTCGGTGCCCGTGCTGTAGTGGTGCTCCGTCAGCACCTTCTGCCCGTCTCCCAGGCAGTGGTCGATGAACAGCATGGCGGCGTAAGGATGCGGCGCCTTGGCGTCGACGCCCACCTGAGAAGCCAGGCTGACCACCGGCTCCAAGGGCACCCACGCCACGGGCGCGCCGGCCAGCTGCGCCTGGATGACGTGATCGTGATAGATCGTCGGTGAAGCCGGCACCTCGCCCTTAGCGATCAGGTCCAGCAGGGCCTTGCCGGAGACCTGCTGCACGGACGGCCTTTGCTGCTTGGCAAACTGCTCGAGCCATTGCTTCCCCTTATCCTGGCCCATCGCTTCGAGGATGGAGCCGACCCAGTTCTGGCCGGTGGTTGTGCCGGCCAGCGCCAGCTTGCCGCCGAGCGCCGGGTTCATCAGGTCCTCCAGCTTCTTGGGCACCGCGCTCTCCGGGACGAGCGTCTTGTTGTAGGCGAAGCTGGCGTTGGTGACCCAATCCGAGGCTGTGAGGACCGTCGAGCCGTTGGCGCCGGTCTTCAGGTTGGCGGCGATATTGGCCAGCGCGGGTGAGGAGAAGGGCGTAATCAGGCCGCTGTCGGCCAGGACGCCAGGCGTTGTCACGTCCGCCACATCGAACGAGGGCTTGTTGGCCTGCGACTCCTGGGTCATGCGCGCGAACAGCGGCGCCGTGTCGGACCGATAGGTCTCGACCTTCAGGAATGGGTATTTCTGCTGAAAGCCCGCGGACAGGGCGTCCACACCTTCGCCAGCCAACACGGTGTACCAGCCGACGCTGCCCTCCTTGCGCGCACCCGCTTCCAGCATCTGCTGCCGGTCGGCGCCCTGGTAGCGAGCGATCGCAGCCACAGTGGTGGGCGCGCCGCTTGCCCCCTCGGCAGCGCTTGCCGGCGCCTGGACGCCTCCACAGGCGGCGATCACCACCGGAAACGCAAGTCCCGCGATGCTCGCAATGCGCGAACCAAGTCTCAAGCCCATCGACTCCTAACGACTAACGACTCCGTCCCCTCACATCCCGTACAAGCGTCGAGCATTGTCGTGGAGCACCTTGTCGATCACGCGCGCGGGCACGTCCTCGCGGCCCCGTAGGTTGGGCACCAGCTGGGGCTGAGCCGACGGATCGCCTGGTAGGCCGCCGCCGCCATGATGGCCGTAGTCCGAGAAACCGAACAGGTTGTCCTCGCCTACGTACTTCACCAGATAGCCCAGGTCCTCCTTGTCCTCATACGAGACGAAGAGTCGGTAGCGGTCGAACAGCTTGGGGCCCCATTCGGTGAAGTCGTCGCCCATGGTGCCACGGAGCGAGTGCAGCAGATACGGCACCCACGACGCGCCCGTTTCAACGAACGCGAAGCGCAGGCTCGGGAACTTCTCCGGCAGCTTGTTGGCCACGATGTTTCGGAAGGCCACCAGGGGAGGCAGCCGGACGTGAGGAAAGGTGAAGCTGGTGGTCACGTCGATGACCCGCGTCCAGTCTGGGCAGCCCGCGCCGGTATGGATGCAGATCGGCAGGTCGAGCGCCTGGGCTTCCTCGTAGACGGGGAAGAAGTAGGGGTCCTCCAACGTGCGGTCCTTCTCGATGCCACGGAAGAAGACGCCGACCGCGCCGTGCTCCTTGCCGAAGCGCAACTCGCGGATGCTGGCCTCGATTGACCGCAGCGGCGGGATGACCACCCAACGCAGCTTCTCGGGCTGCTTCTCCAACATGCTGGCCAGGTAGCGGTTGTAGGCCTGGCATAGCGCGATTTCCAGGTTCACGTCGTTGGTCAGGTAGATCAGGAACAGCGTGGGGTAGATCACCTGGTGGTCGACGCCCATGGCCTGCATGTCCTTGAGGCGCCAGTCGAGATCGCTGAGCTCACGGGCTTTCACGTCCGGCCGCTCGGCCACGGCTTCCTGGTTGCTGGGCGTCACCAGCAGGAAGCCGCCTTTGCCTGCCGGCTTGGGGAAGATCTCACCGTCGATCAGCCAAAAGGCATTGGAGCGGCGGTACAACGTGTCGTTCGGCACGGACACCGTCACCGGCCGGCGGGGATACATCTCCTCGCTGAAGTGGTCCCACATCGTGGCGGGCTCGAGGATGTGGGTATCGGCGTCGAGTACAGCCATCGCGATCCTCCGGAAGCGTTAGGTCAGGATCGTATCAGGCTATCGACGTTCACACGCCAACCACAGCGATCAGGCTGCCGAGCCAGCCTCTCGCGGCGGCATGATTCAGCTGGCGGGACGCTCTAGGTCAGGCTTATTCGTGGCGCTTGCAGACTCGTCGCCCCGCAACTCCGCGATCTTCTCCTGAACCGGGCTGATTGCCTGCCGAGACTTCTCCGCAGCTGCGTCTAACGCCTCGTGAGCCTTGCCGGCGGCGGTGTCAATCGCCTCCTGCGCCCCCGTGGCCGCGGTGCCGGCGATGTCAACGGCCTTGCTGGCCGCCTGGCCCGTCGCCGAGCCCACCACGTTACTCGCCTTGTTGACCATGAGCTGGCCTTGCCGCTCCAGGTCGGCCACCTTGCCAGCAGTCCGAGGATGGCTGCGCAGCTGGCGGTACGCCCACCAGCCGGTCACCCCCGCCACTAGGAAAAGAAATAGTCGTTTCACGTTCGATGCTCCTCCACAGACTGTCTGGCCTGTTGTTTTAGTAACTGTCCGCTTGCCAAACGGCAGCTCGGCTAGTTTGCAGCGCCGCGCATGCCCGGGCTGTCCCAGCTTGGAGAGCGACCTGGATGCGGGCTTGAAGATCCGCCAGCCGCGGTTTCGGACCGACGGCCGGAAAGGAATCGATGGGCGTGCCGAAGTGGACGAGCGTGCGCGAGAACGGCATTGGTACGAGGTGGTGGTCCCAGCGATGCCGCAGTTCCACCTTACGGCTGCAGGCTGCGCTGCTGGGCACGATCACGCCTCTGGCCCGCTGCGCGATCAAGGCCGCGCCGGCCTTCGCCTCAAAGGCCGGCCCGTGCGGCCCGTCCGCTGCCACCATCGCATCGTACCCCTGGCGCAGGAGCACGATCATCTTCACAACGCCTCTTGCCCACTGCGGAGATTCCGGATCATGGCCGAGCGAGATCACACGCAGATTCATGCGTTGCCCGAAATGCTCGAGCACGCGCCCTTTGACGTCGTCCAGTACCATGATGACGGCCGGTGACGACTGTCCGAACAGGATGCGGTAAGCGGTGAGGTGAATGACGTCGTGGCCATGCCAGCCGACGAACACGATGGGCCGGTGCTCGCGCTTATATGCCTGCACGGTGTCTTGTCCGTCGCTGTCCACGGCGATGGTCGTCGAAAACAGGCGCGCGCCACGGAACATCAGCTCGCCCAAGATCTTCGCTCGCACGGAGGCAACGGCCGCCAATTCCAAACCTCGCTTCAGGCGGTTCGTTCGTCTGTCATCGGTAGCGTCCTTCGTGCTGTTGAGCCGGTCAGACTGAGATGACGGCGTGGGCAGTTGCCTCAACTGGTTCCATCGGGGCTGGTTCGACGCATGGCGCCGCTTCCCGGCGCAGCGCGTCGATCCGTCGTGCAGCGTAGCACGCCGCTCGCCAGAGAGGCCGACTCAGGTTTCTACCTGGCCCGGGCTTCGATTGGTCAGCCAGTAGGTGAGCAAGTCTTCATGACAGGCCGCCTGGATTTGGGACACTGCTCGAGTGGCCTATTCGGAGGGCGATGCGGCAGTGCCGCCAACTACCGCCCCGATCACCGGCCGTTAAGGAGGGAGAGCCGCGCGCGATCGCCGCCAGTTAGTTTTCCGGCTGCTTATGCGGTCCCTCCTTAGCTATGGATCCCATGCCTGTGGCGTCTTCGCCGCGGCCATCGCTTTTTTCGGAGTCCTGTCCATATTTCCGCTGCTGTTGCTGTTAATCAGCATCTTCGCCCTGGTGCTGAAGGAATCGGAGGCGACGAGCATCGTTGTCAGCAACCTCTCGGCGTTCTTCCCCGGATCGTCCGATCTGTTGGTGAGCGCCGTGGATGCTGTTACGGCGGCCGAGCCAGCCTTCGCCGGCATCGGGGCGGTAGGACTGCTGTGGTCGTCAATGGGCGTCTTCATGACCCTGGGTTACGCCTTCAATCGGGTCTGGAACGTAAAGAAGGATCGCCACCTGTTCGTGCAATACGCCATCTCCGCGAGCTTGGCACTGTCCGTGGGACTCGTCGCGCTGGTCTCCTTGAGCCTGTCGGCAATCGTGGACCTGTCCCACTTCGTTCGAGGTCTGCTGCCGGGTGTGGGCATTCCCAGCATCGGGTGGGCGGCGCTAGCGGCATCCAACGCCATCACGTTCATCGTCGTGGTGGCCGTCGTGGCCCTGCTCTACCGCTGGCTGCCCAACAGCCGTGTGGCATGGCGCGACGTGTTCATCCCCTCGGTAGCAGTCGCATTGCTTGGAACCGGGGCCAAGTTCGGTTTTGCCTGGTATCTGAGCACGATTGCCCATTTCAACCAGATCTACGGACCCGTTGCTGCCGTAGCTGGCCTGATGCTGTGGATGTTCGTGGCTGGCGTGCTGTTGCTGTTTGGCGCCGAGCTGAGCTGCCAGCTAGCGACCCTTCGTGGCAGGGAACCTATGGGTTAGCGGGCGGCGCTCATTACTGGTGCTGCGCGCTGATGAACAAGTGCTCATGACAGGCGGTCCGACGCTCGCGACACTACATCAAATGGCCGAACTCGAGCGCTGTGGCGCATTGGTCTGAGCTGTGGAGTACTGGCTGATTGACGCCGAAAGCGGTAATGCCCAGGGCTGTTATCTGAGCCTGGATGATGCCCTCCGGGCCGCGGAAATTGAGGCAGCGAGTCAATCAATCGACACCCTCAGCCTGCTGGCGATGAGGAGCCACGAGCGACAGCCTCAGAGCGACCGAAGCCCAGAGCCGGAACAGCGTCTATTTGTCCGCTTAGATCTCGGTATCACCCCCAAGCCATGACAGCGGGTTAGACGCATCCTTCGTTCCGGCTGTCGATTGCCCGTCAGGTTGCGTTACTTAGCGGCAGATCGCGCAGTGGCGCCTGGGTCAGAGTTCGCGGCCTAGGCGGAATGAGCTCCAGCACGTGCGGTAGGGTCAGGGTTGCCACGCCGATGCGGCTATCCGCCATCCCGTAGTAGACGTCAACACGATCCGGCAGCCCAATGTCTGTTCGTTGATCGAGAGCCGTGGGAAAGACGACGTCCGGCACAATGCCCAGCTGGTCGTCAGCGCCGGGGCTCAGGATTGGACGTGGCGTCCTATAGAGAATGCGCTTTGGGTTGTCCCGATCGAGGATGACGGCGCCGGCCGAATACCGAAAATGGCCGGCACGATACACAACCCCGTGATACAGCAACAGCCAACCGTGCGGCGTGAGTAGGGGCGGTGCACCTCCGCCGACCTTTTCCCGCTCCCACGATCGGCTGGGCGACATCAACCGCTGATGCGAGTCGAAGGAGCACAAATCGTAGAGCCCGTGTCCGATCTGCGAGTAGGAAATCCAAACACTCGGGTGCTTGAGCCGCTGCCCAGCCACCTTGATCGGCGTGGCTATCATCGGGCCGGGCGCTCGTATAGAGCCCGCCGTGGCTGGCGGTCGGTCCCACCAGCGATCCATGAATGAGTAGGCGGGCGAGCCCGCGAATGTAGGGCGGTGAATGAGTGCCAGAGCAGCCTGTCCGGTCAGCGGGTGCGCGATAAGCGACGGGAAGAGGACGGCGTCCTTGTTATCCACCGCGTTCAGGTCGTCAGACCGCAATCCACGAAATTGCACCAGCCCGAGCCGCTCCCACGCAAGCAGGTCCGTAGACACCGCTACGGCAATCCGCGGTCCATCCGGAGAGAACGCCGTGTAGCTCATGACGTATCGGCCCAACGACGCGATGTAGCTGATGCGCGGGTCCTCGCAGCCGCCGCCGGTTACGGGATTCTTCTCGTAGGTCTCGGTTGGTTCCAGGGCGATGCCTAGGCGCTCAACAGAGACGGGATCACCGGCCTCGTTGAAGCGGACGCGGGCGACACCGATGCGCGAATAGTTGCCCTCGGCCACGAGTCGCGGGAAGAGGTACAGCTCGCCATCGGGCCCACGCGCGCAGGCCGGGTTCAACACGCCACATACTTCATGGGCGTCATCTTCGTTCGGCTCCATCAGCACGCCGAGACGGTGCAGGCCGAAGGGTCGAGTGGCTGCCGTGGTGGATGGCGTTCGACTTCGAGAGTCTGGTGTGAAGATGTGAATCCTAACTAGGGCTGAATCAGCTCCGGAGGCATTGCGGCCCTAGGTGGTCTCTAACGGGACCGAGGGTGTAACCACACTGTAACGCGGCAACATCCCCCATGTGGCGGGACTAGCCTCAGGAACCTTCGTCCGCTTCGGAAAAGGTCGCGATGAATCGATAGCCCCGGCCGGCTTCGGTCTTGATGAATCGAGGCTTGCGCCAGTCGTTCTGCAGCTTCGCTCGCAGATTCCGGATATGCCGGTCGACAACGTTGCTTTCGGCGACATAATCCACGCCCCATAACGCGTCCATGATCTCGTTGCGGGTGAGCACCTGACCGGCGTTGGCAGCGAGCAGATAAAGCAGGCTTTGCTCGACACTCGTCAGATGCAAGCTGGAGGTTCCAGCGCGCACCTCGCGGTT
>DATGVV010000723.1:0-5394 GCA_035299885.1 Chloroflexota bacterium
ACCGCCGTGTGGCAGCGGGCCAGCGCCTGGCGCAGCTGCATGCCCGGGCCAATGCCGTATGCGGCGGCTTGCGGCGAGCAGTCCAGCACCGTCTTCTTCTGGTCTGGCCCGCCGCCGACGACCAGCGGCTGACCGCGCAGCTCGGGCCGCGGCAACAGCTCGATCTCGACCTGGAAATGGGGAATCACCAGGCAGGCGACACGAAGCAGCCGCTGATAGGACATTTGTTCTAATTATGCCGCGTTCGGGTTTAGGCGGCGACGGCGAGGTTGTGCAGGATGGCTTGCACGGATTGGGCGCGGTTGAGCGTGTAGAAGTGGATGCCCGGCGCGCCGCCCTCGAGCAGCGCCGCGCACTGCTCGGTAGCCCAGTCGATGCCCGCCTGGACAACCGCCGCCTCATCGGGGCAGGCCTCCAGCCGCGCCCGCAGGCGAGGCGGGATCGACGCGCCGCACAGCGAGGTGAAGCGCTCGATCTGCGGCAGGCTCAGCACCGGCAGGATGCCGGGCACGATCGGCACGCCGATTCCGGCTGCCCGCGCGCGTGCCACGAACTCGAAATACAGCGCCGGCTCGAAGAAGAGCTGCGTGATCAGGAATTCCGAGCCGGCATCGACCTTCTCACACAAGTGCTGCAGATCGAGAGCGAGATCGGCGCAGTCGGGGTGGCCCTCGGGATAGCTGGCGCCGCCCAGACAGAAGTCGTAGCGAGCGCGGATGAAGCGCACCAGCTCCTGGGCGTAACCGAAGCCGTCGGGCGGCCGCTCGAAATGCTCCTGTCCGCGGGGCGGGTCGCCGCGCAGGGGGAGCACGTTCTCGATGCCGTTGCCGCGCAGCCGGTCCAGCACCTGGCCCAGCTCGTGGGCGCTATGGCCGACGCACGTCAGGTGGCACATGGTCTCGAGGCCCAGCTCGCGCTTGATGGTGCTGACCAGCTCCACCGTGAGGTCCTGGGTGCTGCCGCCGGCGCCGTAGGTGACTGACACGAAGGTTGGCTCCAGTGGGGCCAGGTCGTCCGAAATCGTGCGGTACAGCGCGGCCACGCCCTCCGGAGTCTTGGGCGGAAAGAACTCGAAAGAGAACACCGGCCGGCCAGTGTTGAATGCTTCGACGATTCTCATTGGTCGTGCATCGCGAAGTACACAGCCTGGGGATGGTGCACGACCAGCGCCGCCGTCGACTGCTCCGGCACCAGCTCATACATTTCCGTCAGATCCACATCGGGATGGGAGCGCGCCGGCAGCAGGTCGAACACCAGCGCATGCTGGCCCAGGTCGGGGCAGGCCGGATAGCCCCAGCTGTAGCGCTTGCCCTGACCGGCAGGAAGGCTGAGCTCGCGCTGCACGCGTCGATGGACGTACTCCGCCATGGCTTCGGCCGTGGACACGCCGAGGCCGTGCAGGAAGTACATGCGGGAGTACTCACCGGCTGCCTGCAGCTCCTCGACGCGGCGGCTGATGCGCCCGCCGGCGGTCACAAACTGCAGCGCCGCCACGTCGTCGGACCCAAAGTAGTCGCTCAGGCAGAGGTGATCGTTGGTCGCCTGGCGCGGAAATTCGAAGCGGCGGCCCTCAACGTCCAGGGCATCGCCGCTGGCAGTGGCATGGAAGTAGCCGTACGTGGCCCACGGCGCGATCAGGCCATTGGCCGTGCACTCCTCCCAGAGCGAGGCCAGCAGCGGCTCGAACTCGTCGCGGAACAGCCGCTCGCGGTCGGCGCCGTGCTTTTTGCTGCCGCCCCAGTGCAGCGCGAACAGCGTCTTACGGTCGATCAGGCCGAACAGCTCCTCCAGATCCACGCCGTCCAGCACGCGCGGGCCCCAGAAGGGCGGCCGCGGTGGCGTCACCGGCTGCACTGCGCTGCGCAGCGAGACGGTGGCCGCTGAGGCGCGGGCCGATTCCCGCCGGACTTCGTCCTCCAGCCCCAGCTTGGCCTGCTCCAGTCGAGATGCCACGAAGCCGCCGCGTCGATCGTCATCGGTCAGAGCGTCCATGGCCGCCAGCCCTTCGAAGGCGTCCTTGTTGTAGAACACGCCTGGCGCGTAGGGCTGGCCATCCTCGACGAACAGGATGCGCTGGCCGAAGCGCGGGTTGATGGCTGCGCCGCCGACCAGCACCGGGATCTCCAGCCCGCGGCGGTGCAGCTCCTCGACGCACAGCGGCATCTGCTTGGAAGTGGACACCAGCAGCGCCGAGAGGCCGATGGCATCCGCCCCAACCTCCACCGCCTTATCGACGATCTGGTTGATGGGTACCTGCTTGCCCAGGTCATACACCGTGTAGCCGTTGTTGGACAGGATGGTGGCGACCAGGTTCTTGCCAATGTCGTGCACGTCGCCAAAGACAGTCGCGAGCACGACCTTGCCCTTGGTATAGCCCTCGCGCTTTTCGAGGAACTGCTCCAGGTGCGCCACGGCGGCCTTCATCACCTCGGCCGACTGCAATACGTAGGGCAGGATGAGATCGCCCGCGCCGAACAGATCGCCGACATGCTTCATGGCCGGCAGCAGCACCTCGTTGAGGACCTCTACCGCGGTGTGCGTCTGAAGCGCCTCATCCAGCAGGGCCTCGATGCCGGCCCGCTTGCGGTGCAAGATTTGATTGTGGATGCGCTCCTCAACGGGCCCACTTCCCTCTTCCTCGAGAGGGCTAGGGTGAGGGTCCTCGGTCGAGCTCTCGAAATGCGCAATGAAACGCGGCAGCGCCTCCGCGCCGCGGTTGAAGATAAGGTCTTCCGCCAGCTCGCGGTCCTCCGCCGGGATCTCGTGCAGCGGCAGCACGTGCGAGGGGTGCACGATGGCCAAGTCCAGCCCCGCGGCCAGCGCGTGGTGCAGGAACATCGAGTTCAGCAGCGGCCGGCTCCGCGCCGCCAGCCCGAAGGACACGTTGGACACGCCCAGCACCGTCAGGACGCCCGGCAGCTCGCGCTTAATCGATCGAATAGCCTCAATTGTCTGGATGGCCGAGTCCACCAGATCCTCCTGCCCGGTGGACAGCGGGAACGTGAGGGTGTCGAAGATGAGCGCGTCCGGCGCCAGGCCGTACTCGCGCGTGGCCACGTCGTGGATGTCGCGCGCCACCTCGAGCTTGCGCGAGGCTGTCTTTGCCATGCCGTCCGGCCCGATGCACATGGCGATCACCGCGGCGCCGTGGTCGCGCACCAGGGGCAGCACCTTGTGCAGGCGATCTGCCTCGCCCAGATGGACCGAGTTCACGATCGGCCGCCCCGGATAGTGCTCCAGCGCCACCTGGATGACGTCTGGCTCCGTGGAGTCGATGACGAGCGGCACTTCCACCGCCGCGCCCAAGCGCCGCACCAGCTCGCGCATCTGCGCCGCCTCGTCGGTGCGCTCAGTCAGCGCGCAGCACACGTCCAGCGCGTGGGCGCCCTCGTCGGCCTGCGAGCGGGCGATCTGGACCACCGCCTCGTAATCGTCGGCGAGGAGCAGCTCCTTGACCTTGCGGCTGCCCTGGGTGTTCACCCGCTCGCCCACCAGCAGCGGCCGTGGCTCCTGCCACAACGACACCGCGCGCACGCCACTGGCGAGGCGCGGCTCTGATACCGGCTGTTCCTCTCCTACATTCGCCGTCCGCGTAGGACTGGGAGAGACTAGGTGAGGGCCCCCGGGGCGCGGCATCAGATCCCTCGTCGCCTCGACGAAGGCCCGGATGTGATCCGGGGTCGTGCCGCAGCAGCCGCCGATGACGTTCACACCAAAATCCGCTACGAAGGCGCGCAGCTCGGCCGCCATCGGCTCCGGCCCCAGCAGGTAGACGGCTTCGCCGGAACCATCGTTGACCGGCAGCCCGGCATTGGGGATGCACGACACCGGCTTGGCGGAGTGCTGGCACAGGTAGCGGATGGGCTCGCGCATGTGCTCGGGACCCGTCGCGCAGTTGAGGCCGATCACGTCGCACGGCAGCGCCTGCAGCGTGGCCAGGGCGCCCGACACGTCCGTGCCGAGCAGCATGCGGCCGGTCACGTCCAGCGTCACTTGCGCTTGCACTGGCACGCGGCGGCCAGCCGCGGACAGCGCGTCGCGAATGCCGAACAGCGCGGCCTTGAGCTCCAGCATGTCCTGAGCGGTCTCCAGCAGCAGCAGGTCCACGCCGCCGGCCAGCAACGCCTCAGCCTGCTCGCGGAACAGATCGCGCAGCTCGCCGAAGCTGATAGCGCTTAGCCCCGGGTCGGACGACGACGGCAGCATGCCGGTAGGTCCCATCGATCCCGCCACGAAGCGCCGATCGAAGCGATCGGCCACCCGCCGGGCCAGCCGCGCCGCCTCGAAGTTCAGTTCATAGGTCCGCTCGGAAAGCCCCCACTCGCCCAATCGCCGCCTGGTCGCCTGGAAGGTGCAGGTCTCGATGACATCGGCTCCAGCTTCGAGAAACGCGTGATGGATGTCCTCGATCACCTGGGGCTTGCTCAGCACCAGGTAGTCGTTGCAGCCGGCTTTGCCGCCGAAATCGGCGGGCCCGAGGTTGAGAACCTGGATGGAGGTGCCCATCGCACCATCGAACACCACGACCCGGGTGGAGAGTGTTTCCAGGTAAGAGCTGGCCGGGGCGAGCATCTGCTGCATTAGACTACGCTAATCCTTCCATTAGCATGTTGTCTGCCAATTATACAGAACTGCTAATGGATCCATAAGTAGAGCATCGGCCAGTATGCTGGACCCCATGAGCGATCGAGCGCCAATACAGGAAGAGCACGTCGCGCAGCTGGTCGACGAGCGCAGCCGCATGGAAAAGCTGGGCCGCATACGGCAGCTGGTGTTCGGCTCCCTCGACGGACTGCTGGTGCCATTGGGCGTCATCAGCGGCGTCGCCGCCGGCACGGGCGACACCCGCGCGGTGATCGTGGCCGGGGTTGCGGAGTCCTTTGCCGGCGCGCTTTCGATGGGCGCAGGCGAGTTCATCTCCGGGCGAGCCGAGGCCCAGGTTCAGCAGACGGAGATCAACAAGGAGTTGCGCAAGATGCGCCGGAACCCGGGGTACGAGCTGTGGGAAATGGAGCAGCTCTTCCGGAATGAAGGCGTGAGCGTGGAGGACTCACGCCAGGTGGCCGGCACGCTGGCGCGCTATCCACGTGCCTACGCGCATGCGATGGTCAGCCTCGAGCTGGGGCTCCAACTCGACCCGCCGAAGGTTCGCATCCCAGAGGCGGTGACGATGGCTGCTTCGTACGTCATCGGCTCGGTCTTTCCGCTGGCGCCCTACTTCTTTCTGCCGGTGGCCGCGGCCATTCCAGTGTCCCTGCTGCTGACGTTCGTGGCGCTGCTGGTGATAGGCGCGCTCAAGGGCAAGCTAGCGAGCCTCAATATCCTGGCCAGCATCGCCGAGATCGTGCTTGTGGCGATGGTCTCGGCCGGCGGCGGTTACCTGCTGGGCGTGGC
>DATGVV010000724.1:0-8656 GCA_035299885.1 Chloroflexota bacterium
TAGCGAGGGGTTTCTCTGTCATTCTGAGGAGCCGCAGCGACGAAGAATCGGTTACCGATCCTTCGCTGCGCTTAGGATGACATCTCTTTCAGCTTGTCGGTGATCTGCGCCGTGAGGACGTTCTTCTGGATCTTGCCGAAGCCGGACTGCGGCAGCTCGGGGACGATCTCCAGCCGCTCGGGGTGCTTGTAGCGGGCCAGGCCGTGCTCCGTTAGAAAGGCCGTCAGCTCCTGAAGGGTCACCACCTGGCCGGGGCGGAGAACGGCGAAGGCGCACATCTTCTCGCCCAGGACACGGTCCGGCATGGGGACGCAGGCCACGTTGTGGATGGCCAGGTGCATGAGCAGCAGGTTCTCGACCTCTTCGGCGCTGATCTTTTCGCCACCGCGGTTGATGACGTCTTTCAAACGGCCTTCGACGATGTAGTTGCCGTCGGGCCGCTTGCGAAGCACATCGCCCGACTTATAGAAGCCGTCCGGCGTGAACGTGCGGGCGTTGTGCTCCGAGGCGCGGTAGTAGCCGCGCAGCGTATAAGGCCCGCGCACCCACAGCTCCCCAAGCTCGCCCACCGGGACCTCGTTACCGCCGGCGTCGACCAGCTTGACCTCGTCGTCTGGGCAGACAGGCCGGCCCACGGTCTCGATGCGCGCCTCGCGGCTATCCTCCAGGCGGCTGTACATGAGCAGGCCCTCGGCCATGCCGAAGACCTCCTGGACCTTGGCCTTGGAGAAAGCCTCCTCGGTGCGCAGCTTGGTCTCGGGCTGGTACTTCTGGCCGCCGCTGTTTACCACCCGCACCGACGAGATGTCGTACTTGCCGAGGTCGGGATCGTCCAGCCAGCGAATGATCAGCGCCGGGACGATCTCCAGGTGGGTGATGCGCTCACGCTCGATCAGCGGCATGACGTCGGCCACACGGGTGCTGGTCGAGAGCACGATGCGGGCGCCCTCCAGCAGGAACGCCTGGATGCCGGCAGAGGCCAGCGGGAAGTTGTGGGCAATGGGCAGCACCACCAGCAGCACGTCGTCCGGCCGGATGTCGATGACCGCGCCGGAAGCTTTGGAGTTGTAGACGTAGTCGTTGTGGGTGCGAGGGATGACCTTGGGGATGCCCGTCGTGCCGCCGGACAGCTGGAAGCAGCACGGCTCCAGAGGATCGAGCTTGAGCTCGGCCAGCCGGCTGGCCGGAAGCGACGGCTCAGCGGCCAGCCATTTGGAAACCGAGATGCAGCCTTGCGGCACATCGGGGCCGGTGACCAGGATGTGCTCGAGCGTCTTGGCCTTCTGGCGGATCGAGAGCGCCAGTTCCGGGAAGTTGAAGCCGCCCCAATTGTCTGGGACGACGTAGGCCAGTGCGTCGATGAAATCAACGAAGTGGCCGATCTCATGCTGGCGGTGCGGCGGGAGCGCCATCAGCGGGATGGCCCCGATACGCTGGAAGGCGAAGTAGAGGTACACGAACTCGGGAATGTTCGGCAGGTGCAGGACCGCTCGATCGAGCGGGCCGAGCCCGAGCTCAAGCAGGTGCAGCGCCAGGCGCTCGACGCGCTCACCAAGCTGGCGGTAGCTGACGCGCTCGTCGCCGGACATGATTGCCACACGGTCCGCATTCCGCGCGAACGACTCACGGAAATGGTCGATCAGCGGGCGGTCTTCCCAATAGCCACGCTGACGGTAGCGAGCGGCGAGCTCTTCGGGGTAAGGCACAAAGCCTTCAAGCACCGGGTTCCCTCACCCTAGCCCTCTCCCGCCGCGGCGGGAGAGGGGATAGTTTTGGCGTAGCGCATGGCGACGCGGGCGGTCTCCACGTGGTCTTCGTACATGCGATCGTGGCGGGGCACGGGGTAAATGATGGGATAGACGCCGTCATCCAGGATGCGGCGCAGCTCCTTGGCCGTCGTGACGCTGAACTTCTCAACCATGGCGTCGGTGACCAGCGAGGCGGCCTTCTTGAAATCGCCGGTTTGCCACGCCTCATTCACCTTGCGCGCCTCCGCGCCGTGGCCTGAGATGTCGGCGATGTGCAGGTAGTGCTCGGAGGCGCAGTAGAAGGCCAGGCCGCGGCGCATGGCGTCGATCGACGTCTCATCCTTGGGATCGGCCACGGTCATCGTCAGGCTCAGGATCTTGACCTGAGACGGATCGCGGCCGGCCTCGCGGGCGGCCTTGTCGACGTTATCGCGGTACTCGGCCACGGCCTCGGCTGTGGGCCAGTTCATGATGAAGCCGTCGAACTCCTTGGCGGCCAGGCGGACCATCTGCGGGCCGAGCGCGGCGAGGTAAATGGGCACGTGCGCCTTGATCGGGCCCTCGCGCAGGTGGAAGTCCTTCACCTTGAACCATTCGCCATCGTAAGAGAAGCGCTCCTGGCTCAGCAGGCCGCGGATGATGCGCACGCTCTCACGGCCGCGCGCAATGGGTCGCTCGATGCCCGTGCCGTGGCCGCGGACCATGAAACCGACCCCCCCGGTGCCGATGCCCAGCGCGAACCGGCCGCCGCTCAGGTCCCAGATGGTCCTGGTGGCCATGGCTAGCAGGGTGGGCGTGCGCGAGTAGAAGTTGACGATGCTGGTGCCAAGCGCGATGCCCGGCGCCTCGCGCGCAAGCAGGGCCAGGAGTGCGAAAGCCTCTTTGCCTGACTCTTCGGTCAGCCAGAAGCGCTCGTGGCCCTCGCGGTCGGCTTCCTGTGCGAAACGAATAATCTCTTCAACCGTGAGATCACCTGTATGGAGCATCACCCCCATGTTCGTGGCCATGCTGCGATTGTAAGGAGAGGCTAGGCTGCGGCGGGAACCTTGGCCGTAAAGCCGTAGAGCCGCTGCGGGTTCTCACCCAGGATCTGCCGCTTGTCGACCTCCGAGATGTCCTCGCGGCCCCAGAAAGTGCTCACCGTGTGCGGCCAGTTGGTGTCCCAGTGCGGATAGTCCGAGGCGTACAGCAGCCGATCTGCGCCAATACGCTGGATGACGTACGGCACGGTCGATTCGTCGATCTCCATGCCGTAGAAGAACTGCTCGCTGGCTATGTATTCGGAGGGCTTGCGCTTGAGCAGCGGCGCCTCCCGCTGGCCGCGCTTCTCGAACTCCTCGTCCATGCGGTCCATCAGGAACGGGATCCAGCCGCAGCAACCTTCCAGGATGGCGATCTTCATCTTGGGGAACACCTCCGGCACGCCGCCGTAGATCAAGCCCACCATAGCCGTCATGCACTCGAACGGGAAGGACACCGTGTGCACGGCGATGAAGCTCTCGAAGCGGCCGTGCATGCGTTCCGCCGCGTGGATGCCGCCGTGGACTGCCAGCGGGACACCGAGCCCCTGCACCGCCTCGTAGAAGGGCCAGAACTGGCGCTTGCCGATGTCCTGATCGCGCACGTTGGTGGGCATCATCACCGCCACGTGGCCCAGCTGCTCAACCGCCCGGCGCACCTCCTTGATGGCGGCGTCGACGTCCTGCAGGGCCACGATGGCCACGCCCTTGAGTCGGTCCGGGTCGACGGAGCAGAACTCAGCCAGCCAGTCGTTGTAGGCGCGCGCCCGGGCCACCGCCAGGTCAGTCTCCTTGATCGAGTTATCGGAAAGGGCGCTGCTGGGGAAGATGACCTGCACGTCGATGCCCTCGAGGTCCATGTCGGACAGCTGCACGCGCGGGTCGTAGTTGATCTTGCCCAGGGTGCCACCGAAGCTGCGGTCCCAGGCGTCCGCCGGCTTGAGCGGGCGGCGACGCATGTCTTCTGGCAGGAACCGGCGGATGCCTTCGTCCGGCTCGGACACGTGGCCGTCGGCATCGATGATCAGCAGGTCTTTCAAAGTTGTTCTCCGGTGGCTGAAATTCGGGCGCATCGTAGCATTGGGCGATGCTCAAGCTGAGAGGGATTCTGCTTGTCTGCTCGATGGGGTTGTCGGGCTGCGCTTCGGCTGCCCCGCCGCCGACCGCAAGTCCGACGGCTGCCTCTGCGGCCCCAAGGGGCAGCCTGCTGGTCGGCTACCCAGGCGTGAGCATGGGCAACACGCAGCTGTGGGTGGGCGTCGAGAGTGGGTTGTTCGAGAAGCACGGGCTGGCGGCGGACGTGCGCAGCATCGGCAACAGCTCGGCCACCACCGCGGCCCTGATCTCGGGCCAGGCGCAGATCATCCAGGTGGGCGGGCCGGACGCCATCAGCGCCAAGGCGGCCGGCGCGGACGTGGTGGTGGTGGCAGTGAACATCCCGGTCTACTCCTACATCCTGGAGACGCCGCCGGAGTTGAAGACGGTGAACGACATCAAGGGCAAGAAGATCGCCGTCGACAGCTTTGGATCGCCGCCGGACATCGCGGTGCGGGTGGCGCTGGAAAAGGCTGGCATCGATCCAGAGCGCGACGTGAGCATCGTGGCTGTAGGCGATGTGCCCACGCGCTCGGCGGCGCTGCTCAGCGGAGCGGTGCAGGGCACCATGCTCAACCCGCCTTACACCATCGAGGTCGAGGCCAAGGGCTACCACCCGCTGATCGATCTGGCTGCGCTGAAGCTGCCGAACGCTAACGCCGCGTCTATCGTCCAGCGCTCGTACCTGGCCACCCACCGCGAGGTGGTCCAGACCTACATCGACACGCTGATCGAGGCCAATAACCGCGTTCGGCACGACAAGCCGTTCACCATGCAGGTCATGAGCAAGTACCTGAAGATCAGCGACCCGCGCGCGCTCGAGGTCACCTACGATTACTACATCGGCGAGGTGTACGCGCCGGCGCCCGCGCCCAAAGCGGAGCAGTTCCAGGACGCGGTCCACCAGCTGGGGCGGCAAAATAAGGCGCTGGCAGGCTTCGACGTCACCACCATCCTGGACCCAACGCTGGTCGAGGATGCCGTCAAGCGCGGCCTCGTCCAGAACTAGGCACTTGCACAACGCTGCCTGCTTAAGGTAAAAGTGAGCTCACAAACCAAGGAGTAGTGAAACGATGAAGTTCAAGTTCGTCAGCCCCCTGGGAGCGGTAATCTGCCTGGCCCTGGCGGCCTGCGGTGGCGGCGCCGCGCCAGCGTCCAGCGCCCCCGCTCCCGCCAGTGCGGCCGCCAAGCCGAGCGCCGCAGCCAGCGCGCCAGCGTCGGCTGCGGCGAGCGCCAAGCCGGCAGCAAGTGCTGCTGCATCCGGCAGCGAGGCGGCCAAGCCGGCAGCGAGTGGGGCCGCGGCCGCCCAGACCGGGCCAATCAAGATCGGCTGGGTCAGCTCGCTGAGCGGCGCTTTGTCGCCCGCGGGCAAGCCCATGGACAACGGCTTCAAGCTCTACCTGTCGCAGGTTGGCAATAAAGCGGGCGGCCGAGAGATCCAGGTGGTGACTGAAGACGAGGCCAGCAATCCCAAGGATGGTCTCGACAAGATCAAGAAGCTGGTGGAGCAGGACAAGGTCGATATCCTGGCCGGGCTGATCCTGACGCCTAGTACCTACGCGTCGATCGATTACATGGAGAAGCAGGCCCCGCGCAAGGTCCTGCTGGTGGGCACCAACGCCGGCGCGAACGATATGGACACCACGAAGAAGAGCGATTACTTCGTCCGCACGGCCTTCTCGAATGCTCAGGCCAACCTCCCGATGGGTGACTACGTGTTCAACACGCTGAAGATCAAGAGGGTGTACGACACCTACTCTGACTTCGCGGCCGGTCCGGAGAAGGTCGAAGTATTCGCCGAAGGCTTCAAGAAGGCCGGCGGAACGATCGTCGGCACCGAAAAGCCGCCCTTCCCGTCCACCGACTTCGCAGCCTTCCTGACGAAGATCAAGGCTTCGGATGCCGAAGCGACCTACAACTTTGAGCCTGGCAATGACGGCGTGCAGTTCACCAAGCAGTACGCCCAATTCATCGACAAGAACAAGATCAAGTACCTTGGCGCGGGCGACAACGTCGACGAGTCGAACCTTCCGGCCGAGGGGCAAGCCGCGGTCGGCGCCATCACCACGCTGCACTACTACAGCACGCTGGATAACGCCGAGAACAAGAAGTTCGTGGCCGATTACCAGGCCAAGTTCAACGACCGGCCCGGCTCGTTTGCCGTGCAGGGCTACGACGGCGCGAAGCTCATCGTCGATGCGCTGAACAAGACCACTGGCAACACCGATCCCAAGGCGTTGATGGCTGCCATGCTGGGCGCCAAGTGGGACAGCCCGCGCGGGCCGGTGACCATCAGCCCCGAGTATCACGACATCGTCCAGAACATCTACGTTGCCGAGACCAAGCTGGTGGACGGCAAGCCACAGAACATCGTGATGAAGACGTTTGAGGCGGTGCAGCCGGTCGGAAAGTGAGTGGAGAGTGAAGATTTGATCTTCACTCTCCATTAGCCATGCTCGATTTCCTGTTCGTCCAGGTGCTGAACGGCGTTGCCTACGGCCTGCTCATCTTCTTGCTGGCGGCCGGGCTGACGCTGATCTTCGGGATGATGGACGTGATCAACCTGGCGCACGGCTCCTTCTACATGGTGGGCGCCTACGTTGGGCTGTCGATGGTGCGCAGCACCCACAACTTCTGGGTGGCGCTGATCGTCGCTCCGATCGTGGTGGGCTTCCTGGGGCTGGTGGTCGAGGGCGGGCTGCTGCGGCCGCTGTACCGGCGCATGCAGCTGGACCAGGTCATCCTCACCTTCGGGCTGGCCTACATGGTGGCCGACGCGGTCAAATGGATCTGGGGGGCCGACATCCGCAGCATCGACCCGCCACCGGTGCTCGACGGTGGCACGGAGGTCCTGGGCAACTTTTATCCCACCTACCGGCTGTTCGTCATCGTCGTGGGCATCGTCATCGCCTTGCTGTTGTGGGCGGTCCAGCGGCGCACACGGATCGGCTCCATCATCCGGGCCGGGGTGGCCGACAAGGAGATGGTCAGCGGCCTGGGCGTGAACGTTGGGCTGATCTTCACCGGCGTGTTCATCTTCGGCGCCGCCCTGGCAGCCTTCAGCGGCGTCGTCGCGGGGCCCATCCTCGGCCTCTACCAGGGCATGGACTCCGATACGCTGATCATCGCCCTGATCGTGGTGGTGGTCGGCGGGCTCGGCACGCTGACCGGCGCCTTCTGGGGCGGGCTGCTGATCGGCCTGGCGGACACGTTCGGCAAGGTGCTCATCCCCGATTTCGCACTGTTCCTGACCTTCGCCGTGATGGCGGCGGTGCTGCTGGCTCGCCCGTCGGGTCTGTTCGGAAGGAAGCTGGCCTGATGGCTGACGTGATCCAGGACTCGATCGGGCATCTCGCCGAGCCATCTCTGCCCGAGGCGCCAGTCGTCGAGGAGCTGCGAAAGCCGTGGCTGGCGCGCCTCAACCCGGCCTATCTGGTCGTGTTCCTGGTGCTGCTCCTGTTCCCGTTTATCACCACCGGCTACCCGCTGACGGTGCTGACGGAGATCCTGGTGTTCGGGCTGTTCGCCATGAGCCTGGACCTGATCCTGGGCTACACCGGCTTGCCCTCGTTCGGGCACGCCGCGTTCTTCGGACTGGGCGCCTACGGCACCGCCATCCTCTCGGCCAAGCTGGGCATCAGCAACCTGGGCATCAGCCTGGCTATCACCATCGCGCTCACGGCGGTGGGCGCGCTGATCATCGGCGGCCTGGCCATCCGCACCGCCGGCGTGTATTTCCTGATGGTCACACTGGCCTTCGCGCAGATGATCTTCGCGGCGGCCCAGAAATGGACCTGGCTCACTGGCGGGTCGAATGGAATGCCGGGTGTGCGCAAGCCTACATTGTTTGTGCCGGGCATCGTGGCCGCCGATCCGAGAGCCTTCTACCTGCTGGTGCTGGCGCTGTTCGCGATCAGCTTCTTCATCCTTCACCGGCTGGTGCACTCGCCCTTTGGCCGCAGCCTGATCGGTATTCGGGAGAACGAGGTCCGCATGCGGGCCATGGGCTACAACGTCAAGGCCTACAAGCTGGCGGCATTCGTGATCGGGGCGGTGTTCGGCGGCATTGCCGGGCTGACGTACGCTTACTTCAACAACTTCGTGTCGCCTTCGGACGTGTACTGGACGGCGTCCGGTACGGTGCTGCTGATGGTGCTCATCGGCGGCGCCGGCACGCTGGTCGGGCCAGTGCTGGGGGCGGCGTTTTTTCTGCTGCTGCAGAACGCCCTGTCGTCCATGACCGAACGCTGGCCGATCGTCCTCGGCGCGGTGTTCGTCATCTTCATCATGTTCGTCCGCAACGGCCTGGTGGGAGTGTGGACGAATTCAAAATTCAAAATTCAAAATTCAAAATTCCGTGGCTGAGCTGCTCGAGCTGCGGCAGATCAACAAGCATTTCGGCGGGCTGCAGGTGCTCCGGGGCATCGACCTGACGATCACCACTGGCGAGCGGCGGGCGATCATCGGGCCGAACGGCGCCGGCAAGACGACGCTGTTCAACCTGATCAGCGGCGAGCTGCAGCCATCCTCGGGCCAGGTGCTGCTGGGAGGCAAGGACGTGACCGGCAAGGCCCCAAACCAGATGTGTGCGCTGGGGCTGGCCCGCACGTTCCAGAAGAACAACCTGTTCTTCCAGCTGACCACCTACGAGAACGTCCGGCTGGCGGTGCAGGCCCACGAGGGCTGCGCCCAGCGCTGGTTCCGCCCCTGGCAATCGTTCGGCAGCGTCAACAATCACACGCGAAACATCCTGGTCCGCCTGGACCTGTGGGACCGGCGCGACGACATCGTCAA
>DATGVV010000725.1:0-3247 GCA_035299885.1 Chloroflexota bacterium
GAAGATTGGCGACTTCGGCATCGCCCGCAGCGTCAGCGCCGAAACGCTCACGGCCGCTGGAACCGTGCTCGGATCGGCCTACTACATCTCGCCCGAGCAGGTTCAGGGGCAGCCGGCCACGCCGCGGAGCGACATCTACGCCGCCGGGGTGATGGCCTACGAGATGCTCACCGGCCACCGCCCCTTTGCCGGCGACACGGCAGTGGGCGTGGCGATCCAGCACGTTGAGGCGGCGCCGCCGGCGCCCAGCCACTTTAACCGGGCGCTCTCCGTGGCCATGGACGCCGCGCTCCTGAAGGCGCTGGCCAAACAACCTGCCCAACGTTATGCCACCGCCATGCAGCTTGCGGACGCCGTGGTGGAGGCGGCGCAGCCCGCCAAAGCTGTGGCAGCGCCCGCGGCGGCGATGGAACCGCTGGTGGCTACAATGGCTATCCCGGTCCTGCCACGCGCGGGCGCCATGGCGCTACCGATGGCCGCCAGCCCGATGCTGCTGCGCACGGGTGCCGGCCGCCGCCGCCACAACGGCGCGTGGACAGGCCTGATCGTCGGCGCGCTGGGACTGCTGTTCGTGCTGCTGGCGTTCATGGCCGGCACCCAGGCGCTGCGCAGTCTGCCGGCGCTGCCGAATTTTGCGCGGCCGTCGACTCCGGCTCGATCGATTTTGGCCAGCCCCGGCGCCCCGAGCGCCGGCGGAGCCGCCGTTCCGGTGGCCAGCTCGACCGCCGGTCCGACGAGCACGTCCACGCCGACGCCGCCGATCACGGAAACGCCGACTTTAACGCCGACGACCACCGAGACGCCGGAGGCCACCCCGACACCCCCACCGACGTGGACGCCAACGCCGCGCAGCACGCCGACGCCGAAAACCAGCCCCACGCCGCCGGCAGGCATGGTGGTGGTGCCGTCGCTGGTGGGGCTAACCGAGCAGGAGGCTCAGCAGGCGATTAAGGATGCAGGTCTGAGCACGACCTACGTGAACTATCAGCCCTTTCCGTACCAGCCGCCGGGCCGTGTACTGAGCCAGACGCCGGCGGCGGGTACCGTCGTGTCCAAGGGCACGACGGTGTATATCGCCGTTCGGCGCTAGACGGCGGCCATCTCGGGGAGGCTCTGCTTCACCTTGAGCATGGGATCGAGCATGCGTTCCATGGCCATGGTGTGCGAACAGATCTGCCAGGCGCCAAAGAAGTCGCAGTTACAACGCCAGGTGCCGTCGTTGTAGCTGATGCGGTGGACGCCGTTGTCGCCGTCGAAGTCGACCTCGAAACTGAGCAGCGCGGCCCGCTCCGGCCGCTCGGCGTACTGCTTGGCCTTGACGATCTTGTTCACCATGCTCGAATTCAAATGACTCTCCTCCTCGTTACTTTTGGGCGAATCCTCAGGCCGGCGCTCCGGCCAGCTCCTGCTTGAGACGGTCGATGGCCGCCACGGGGGTGGGATCGACCTGATAAAGATGGGCAAGGTAGTAACTGACGTAGTCCCCGAGCAGGATCGCCGCCAGCATCTGGGCCAGGGCGCCCTCGCCGCGCGGCGGGATGCGCCGCACAGGCACGCCGCTCATGTCCAGCAGCCCCAGGGTGACCCGCTCGCGCACAGCCACGCGGGGATGCTCGTGGGTGGTTTCCAGCAGCAGGACCATGACCTGGTCCAGGAAGGTCGTCGGGCGCTCATAGCCGACGACGGCGTTATGGTTGAGCTCCGGAAAGACGTCGTACGCCGCCCAGGCTTTGCTGTTCTCGTTGACCTGAGTCTTCCAACGATGCGCTACTTCGGCCATCATACCGCCGCCGTAAATGAAAGGCACGCGGCCGGCGATAGCCTGAGCCAGCTGCTTGGCCTCATTGCCCGAGGTCGGCGAGTCGAGCGCCAGGCGCGGCTGCAGCTCACGTAGGACTCGGGCCGCCTCGTCGAGCTCGGCGGACCGATCGCGCAGCAGCCCAAACTGGCCGAAGAAGGCCACCAGCGGGATGAACAGATAGCCGATGGCGGCCCGTGGCTGCGAGGGGTAATCGAAGCTGAATACGGCCGCGCCTGCGCTCCGAGCCTTGTTCAGCAGTGCGCCGCCGCTGGTAAGGGCCAGCAGCTTGCAGCCGCGGCTGAGAGCCTGATCGACCTGGCTCAGCGTCTCTTCAGTGCCCCCGGAGTGACTGATCGCCACCACCAGTGTGTCGCTTTGGGCGAAAGCCGGCAGATCATAGCCGCGCTGGACCACGACTGGGATGGGCGACTCGGCTTCGGCCAGGCTGCGCACCAGGTCGCCGCCAATGGCCGAACCGCCCATGCCGGTGATGACGACGGAGCTGACGGAGCGGAACTCTTGCGGAACGCGGAAATCCCTGGCGGCCTGCCAGGCCTTGACAATTGAATCCGGGAGCTCGGCGATTCGGTCCGCCATGGCGCCAGGATCGTGGCGCCGCAACAGAGCCGGATCGTCGAGATCTACCGTCGGCACTCTACGGAGAATAGTACCTCCGGGTGATGGCCTCGATAGGACCAATTTAACGGTAATTTTGCGTCTGCAAAAGCCTATTCTCGGCGGCTGTGAACCGGGCTACAGTGTCAGCGCAATGGTCGAGGTTAGCTGTCGTTACTTCCAGCGCGGTTTCACGGACAGCGTTACGGAGGACGACAGTATTGCCGTCATCGGGGTGTGCACGCACCCTCGCCTCAAGCGCGACAACCCAGACTGCGAGTCGTGCGTCATTCCGCGGCTGGCGCGCTACCAGCTGTGCCCGGGCATCAGCCAGAAGTTCGACCAGGCGCGGCAAGAGTTCCGCTACCGCTGCACCATCCACCGGGTGAAGGTGCTCGATCCGTTCAAGCAGTGCAAGAGCCTGCGGACCTGCCCGTTGGACGTGGAGGAGCTGGCAGGCTAGGTCAGCGCCGTGGCGGACCACTCCAGGAATGAGGAGATGGTCAGGTCCAGCCAGGTGGTGAGGTCGCCGGCCGCGTGCGAGCTTTCGGGATCGATCCAGCCGCTGGGGGGCTGGTAACGGAGGGTGCGCTGCACCGTGGGCCTGGTTGAACCCTCGGGCGGCCCGTGCGACACCTGGATCTCGGGCGCTGTGGAAGCCATCTGCGAGGCCATGAGCACCAGCACGTGGCCGTTGGCCATGAGCTGGCAGCGCGCCGAGGTGCACGAGCCGACGATGATGTTCATCTGGCGCACGGCCGATTCGTCGGAAGCCACTTTAAAGCGCGTCTTGACGACGTGCGTGAAGAACTGATCGAAGAAGTCGCGGTT
>DATGVV010000726.1:0-1561 GCA_035299885.1 Chloroflexota bacterium
CGGCAAGATGCATAACCCCGTCACCGGCTCGGGCGGAGTGCTGATCGGCAGCGTGCAAGAGCTCGACGAGCAGTTCGCAGCTATGCATGGGCTGGCTATAGGAGATACGATTGTCAGCCTGACCTCGCTAAGCTGGCTGCCACTCTACCTGGAGAGTATTGAGACCATTCACCCGGAGCGTTCTGAAGTCGAGGTGCATGGTAAAGCCATTTTCTTTCGCAGCAATCCACTGGCGAAATTGCCGCCTGATTTGCCGCAGCCGCTGGTGGTGGCAGCTCTGGACGTGGCAGGCGCGCCCTCACGCGTGTTTGAGCTTGCACAACCTGGTCAGCGTGTCACGGTAATTGGCGCGGGCGGGACGGCTGGGCTGCTCACATTGTGCGCCCTGCGCCGGCGGCTCGGCTCGAGTGGAGAGATCTTCGCGGTAGAATACAGCGAGAAAGCCCTGCAAGACGTGCTTGCCCTGGGGGTTGCCGACGTAGTTGTGCAGGGTGATGCAACTCAAGCGTTGGAGTTGGTCAAACGGGTGCGCCACGCCTGCCGGGGCGGTGATTTCCAGGCAGACCTGGCGATCAATGTGGTGAATGTTCCCCATAGCGAATTTGCTACCATCCTGCTGGCGAAGGCGGACGGGCGCATCCTCTTTTTCAGCATGGCTACCAGCTTCACCGGCGCGGCGCTGGGCGCGGAGGGTATAGCCCACCAGGTTGAGATGCACATCGGTAATGGCTATATGCCAGATCGCGGGGCCCTCGCCTTGCAGCTCTTACGCGATTTCCCTGCGCTGCGGGCCATCTTCAGCAGGCGTTTCCCTGAAGGACCTGCGGCATGAGCGGCTTCACTGACTCTACCGAGACCACCGGCTCTGGTTCGCTTGCTCACATCGTGGCAAACGCGCGTATTCAACGGCTCTCGTTGATTGGACTCGCCAAAAACGTTGGCAAAACAACGGCGACCAACCATCTCTTACGGATGCTTCTGGAACACGGACTCTATGAAGCGAGCGAACTGGGCCTCACCTCGCTCGGACTGGATGGCGAAGCGGTCGATGCTATGACCGGGCTGCCCAAGCCGCGCTACGTTCCACAGGCCGGGTTACTTCTCGCCACGACAGCCGAGCTCTTGCGCCAGGCGGAGAGCGAGGGGGCGCGCTTCCAACGACTCCAGCAGCTTCCCGGCAGGACGGCTATCGGGCCGGTCGTGCTGGCGCGTATCGAACAGCCCGGCAGGGTGGTAATTGCTGGCCCAACGCTATTGCGCGATCTACGCTTCACGCTTGACCGGTTCAGCGCCTCTGGCGCGAAGCTGGGCATCATCGATGGCGCTATCAACCGCCTGGGGGCCGCCGCGCCCACCATTACAGACGCCTGCATCCTTTGCGTGGGAGCCAGCCTCGCAGCCGCGCCCGCGCTGGCGGCGCGCCGCTCGGTGGAAGCCTTGAAGCGGCTAATGATCCAGCGATCCGCTCGCTCGGATGCCTATATGAACCTCCACGCACACGCGCGCCTGCTGTGCTTTCGCCCCGACCAGGCAGAGATGGCGGCTGCCATATTCGGCGGGC
>DATGVV010000727.1:0-3557 GCA_035299885.1 Chloroflexota bacterium
CCGAGCGCAACAGGGGGAGTCTCGCCATCTCGCCAGAGTAGCACACGCGTTCTAAAAGTGCTAAATCCCCATGCTCACGCAAGACGCGGATAAGTCGAGGTATCGCCTCAATCCACGCTCAGATTAGCGGCTGAGGAGGGCAATAGCCTCCATGTGGTACGTCTGCGGGAACATGTCCAGCAGCTGGGCGCTTTCTAGCCGGTAGCCGCGGGCGAGGAGGATCTTGAGGTCCCGGGCCAGGGTGCTGGGATCGCAGGAGACGTACACCATGCGCTCGGCGTCGAGCGCTTCCAGAACGGTGCGGGGACAGCCGGCGCGAGGCGGGTCAAGGATGGCGAGGTCCCAATGCTCGGCGGCGACGGAGGAGGCGCCAGCCACGTCAGACTGGATGAAGTGGGCATTCTCGGCGCCGGCTTCGGCAGCATTGGCGGCGGCATCGGCCACGGCGGCGGGATGCGACTCGACGGCCACCACCTCGCCGGCCCGATCGGCGGCCAGCAGGGCGAAGGTGCCCACGCCTGAGAACAGGTCCAGCACGCGCTTGGCGCGGCCCACCTGCTCGCCGACTTTTTGGGCGAGTGCCTCGGCCACCGCAGAGTTCACCTGGAAAAACGACAGCGCAGAGACACGAAAGCGCCGCCCGGCGAGCTGCATGTGCAGCCAGGGCTCGCCGTGCAGCCCCCGCATGCGATCGGAAGCGGCACGCACGCCCGCAACGTGGACGGGCTTGCCCGCGGCTTGCTCGACACGCTCTGCCAGTTCCGGCGCGAGCAGCTTGTAGCCGCGCGGATCGTCGTCGGTGATGAGCGCCACCTGCAGAGCATCCGGGCCGTTCCGGACGTGGATGGCGCTGACGGCGCTCAGCTTGGGCCGGAACGTCCGCAGCACGCCCAGCGCGGCGTCGATCGGCGGCTCGACGAGCGGACAGTGGACGATGTCCACCAGCTCGTGCAAGCCCTCGCGATGGAAGCCAAGCTCGTTGTCGGCGAGATGAAATTCGGCGCTGTTCCGATAGCCGAACGGCTGCGGCGACGGCACTGGCTCGAGCAGCGGCGGATCGGCAATGCCGCCCACGCGCCGTAGCTGGTCGCTTAAGATTTGCTGCTTGAAACCAAGCTGGGCCTCATAGCTGGCGTGCTGCCACTGGCAGCCGCCGCAGCCCTCCAGGAAGTGCGGGCACGCCGGTTGGATGCGCTCTTTCGAGGGCTCGATGACCTGGACGAGCCGGCCGCGGGCGAAATTCTTCTTGCGCTCGACGAGCTCGATCTCGGCCAGCTCGCCGGGGAGGGCGCCATGCACGAAGACGGCAGCGCCGTCCTCCAGGCGGCCCACGGCCGCGCCGCCGTAGGCCATGCCGTGAAGATGGACGGTTGTCGCCACTCTTGCAGGATAACGGGGGCTCCCTCACCCTAGCCCTCTCCCGCCGCGGCGGGAGAGGGGATCATGGGTAAATTCCGCGCGTCTGGATCGCTTCGGCTACGCGCTGGACGCCGACGATGTAGGCGCCGGTGCGCATGTCGCAGTGATGATGGTCCTGGGCTGTTTCGACGGCGTCAAACGCCTTGACCAGGATCTTGCGCAGCTTCTGGTTGATCTCGGCCTCGTCCCAGAAGAACTCCTGCAGGTCCTGGACCCATTCGAAATAGGAGACCGTGACGCCGCCGGCGTTGCACAGGATGTCCGGGATGACCAGGATGCCGCGGTCGCGCAGGATCTGGTCGGCCTCGGGCGTGGTCGGCCCGTTGGCGCCTTCGGCGATGACCTTGGCCTTAATCCGATCGGCATTCAGGCCGGTGATCTGATTCTCGTAGGCCGCCGGAACCAGCAGATCGCATGGCAGCTCCAGCAGCTCGGCGTTCGTCACGTCCTGGCTGTCGCGGAACCCCATCATCGTGCCGCGCTCCTGGCGGTGGCGGATGAGGAGCTTGGGGTCAAGCCCTTTGGGGTTGTACACGCCGCCCTTGCTGTCTGAAACGGCCACCACCTTGGCTCCTGCCTCGTGCAGCAGCCGCGCGCTCACCGAGCCGACGTTGCCGAAGCCCTGGACGACGGCGGTCATGCCCTCCAGGGACTTGCCCTGGCGGCGCACCGCCTCCTCGATGCAGTAGAGCACCCCGCGACCCGTGGCGTCGGACCGGCCCTCCGATCCGCCAACGGACAGCGGTTTACCCGTAACGACGCCGCTCACGGAATGGCCGGCGTGCATGGAGTAGGTGTCCATGATCCAGGCCATGATCTGCGGGTTCGTGTTCACGTCGGGCGCCGGGATGTCGCGGTCGGGCGACATGAGAACGCTGATGTCGGTGGCGAAGCGGCGCGTAAGCCGCTCCAGCTCGGCCATGGACATCGATTTCGGATCGCAGATGACACCGCCCTTGGCGCCGCCGAAGGGGATGCGCACGACCGCGCACTTCCAGGTCATCCACATGGCCAGGGCGCGGACCTCGTCGATGTTGACGTTCAGGTCGAACCGCAGGCCGCCCTTGGCCGGGCCGCGCGCGATGTTGTGGTGCACCCGGAAGCCGGTGAAGACGCGCAGGCTGCCGTCGTCCATCCGCACCGGGAAGTGGACGATCAGCTCACGTTGGGGGTGCCGCAGGATGTCGGCGATGCCGGGATCGAGCTTCAGCATGTCGACCACGCTGTCGAACTGCTGAAGCGCCATGTCGTAGGGGTTGACCTGCCCCTGCGCCATTGCAGGAGCGCTGGTGCTTTGCATGATGGACTTTCTCCACGTTGAGTTTTCTTTGGGACCGCCGTTGGTCGCCATGGCCGCTAGCTGCCTAGCTGCCGCTTGAGAATCTCGTTGACCTTGCCCGGATTCGCCCTCCCTTTGGTTTCCTTCATCACTTGCCCCACCAGGAACTGCAGCGCTCGCTCCTTGCCGGCCCGAAAGTCCTCGACGGATTGCGGGTTTGCGGCGATGGCCACCGCGCAGGCACGTTCCAGATCGGCCTCGTCGCTGATCTGCAGAAGGCCCTTGTCACGCACCACATCGCCCGGGGCGGCGCCAGCCGCAAACATCTCCTCCAGAACGTCTTTGGCGATCTTGCCGCTGATCTGGCCGCTGTCGATGAGCTTCAGCAGATCCACCAGCTTGCTTGGCGTCACCAACGATGCCGCCAGCTCGGTGTTATGCGCCTTGAGCAGGCGGGTGAGGTCGCCGAGCATCCAAGTAGCAATGTGCTTGCCATCCCCATAGCCGGTGAACAGGGCCGACTCAAAGAAGTCGGCGTACGCCGGATCGTCGGCGATGAGCTGGGCAGCGTCCTCTGGCAGGCCGTAATCGGCCATGTAGCGGGCTTTCTTGGCCGCCGGCAGCTCGGGCAGGCGCTTCTTGATGGCCTCGATCCACTCGGGCGCCAGGAACAGCGGCGGCAGGTCAGGCTCAGGAAAGTAGCGGTAGTCGTGCGCGTACTCCTTGCTGCGCTGCGACACGGTGACACCGTGATCCTCGTCCCAGCCGCGCGTCTCCTGGACGATGGTCTGGCCGCTAGCCAGTGCCTGCTTCTGGCGCTCGAACTCGTAGCGCAGCGCCCGCTCGACAGATCGGAAGG
>DATGVV010000728.1:0-12514 GCA_035299885.1 Chloroflexota bacterium
GAACTACCTCCAGAGCGCACTCGTCTGGGACCAGCTTGAGAAGGCCGGCATCCCGGCAGTGCAGGGCGTCTGGGCTCACGAGTCCGGCGGCGGTCGCATGCTGGTCACGGTAGCCATCAAGCAGCAGTACCCCGGCCACTCCAAGCAGGCCGGCCTCGTCGCTACCGCCTGCCGCTCCGGCGCCTACGTCAACCACATGACGCTGGTCGTCGACGAGGACATCGACCCCACCAACACCGACGAGGTCATCTGGGCCCTCTGCACCCGCGTCGATCCGCGCGAGGACGTCGAGATCCTCAAGCGCATGCAGTCCAGCCCCCTCGACCCCATGTCCTACCCGCCCGACGTCCGCGCCTTCAACGCGCGCATGGTCATCGACGCCTGCCGTCCCTGGGAGCGCCTGCAGTCGTTCCCCAAGGTGGCCCGCGCCACCCCCGAGCTGCGGGCCAAGATTCGCGACAAATTCAGTGAGCTCTTTTTGTCATCCTGAGGAGCGAACCGACGAAGGACCTTGCCCGCAGGCCTGGAAGATTCTTCGCTCGACGCTCAGAATGACAGACTTGATGCTGTATGCCTGACGTCGTTGTCGTCGGGGCGGGGAATGCCGCGTTGGCGGCGGCGCTGTCGGCTCGCGAGGAGGGCTGCAGCGTGCTGGTGCTGGAGAAGGCCCCCAAGGCCGAACGCGGCGGCAACTCCGCCTTCACCGGCGGCCTGTTCCGCTTCCCGTTCGACGACGCCATGAAGGACTTCCCGGCGCTGCTGCCGCACTACAGCCGCGAGGAACTCGAAGCCTGCGTCATCCCGCCCTACCCGCGCAAGCAGTTCGAAGCCGACATCGAGCGCGTCACCGAAGGCCTGGCCGAGCCCGCACTCGTGGACATGCTGCTCGCCAACGCTTATCCCACCATGAAATGGCTGGCCGATGGCGGCGTGCGCTGGATGCTGGCCACCGGCCGCCAGTCCTACAAGCGCGGCGACAAGTTCCACTTCTTCGGCAACTTGAACATCGAGGCCAACGGCGGCGGCCAAGGGCTCTCGGACCGCGAGTTCGAGATCGCCGAGCAGAGCGGCGTCGAGATCATGTATGAGACCAAGGCCAGTCGCCTGCTGACTGACGACCGAGGTGGCGTCACCGGCGTGGAGATCCGCAAGGCTGACGGCACCCGCGAGCAAATACGGGCGAATGCCGTCGTCCTCGCGTCGGGCGGCTTCGAGGCTAACGAGGAGATGCGCTGCCGTTACCTCGGCACCGACTGGGAGCTGGCCCACGTCCGCGGCTCACGCTTCAACACCGGCGACGGCATCCGCATGGCGATGGACATCGGCGCCAAGCCGCACGGCCACTGGTCGTGCGGCCACGCCGTGCAGTGGGACCTGATGTCGCCTGTCGCCGGTGGCGACCTGCGCATCGGCGACCTCTACCAGAAGCATTCCTACCCGCTGGGCATCATCGTCAACAAGCACGGCAAACGCTTCGTGGACGAGGGCGCCGACCTGCGCAACTACACCTACGCCAAGTACGGCCGCGAGGTCCTCAAGCAGCCCGAACGCTTCGCGGTTCAGATCTTCGACAGCAAGACCATCCCGCTGCTGCGCGACGAGTACCGCATCAAGGAAGCGACCCGCGCGCGCGCCAACACTATCGAGCAGCTGGCCGAAGAGCTGACCATCGACGTGCAGGGACTGGTGCAGACCGTGCGCGAGTACAACGCGGCAGTCCAGGAGGGCGAGTTCAACCCGTCGGTCCTCGATGGCAAGTGCACGGTAGGAATCGGCCCGCCCAAGAGCAACTGGGCGCTGCGCATTGACGAGCCTCCTTTCGAGGGCTACGCCGTCACCTGCGGCATCACCTTCACCTTCGGCGGCCTCAAGATCGACCGCCAGTGCCGCGTCCAGGATGACTGCGATCGCCCCATCCCTGGCCTGTACGCCGCCGGCGAGCTGGTCGGTGGCCTGTTCTACTACAACTACCCCGGCGGCACCGGCCTGATGGCCGGCGCGACCTTCGGCCGCCTAGCTGGCCTAGCAGCGGCTAAAAGGACGAAGGAGTAGGAGCCTTTTTGTCATTCCGAGCCTAGCGAGGAATCCGCGCCTGAAGGATGGAGGCCTCACTTCCTTCGGCATGACCAACGTCCTCGCGGCCATCCTCTTAGCCGCCTTCGGCTTGCGCGTGCTGCTGCTCGACCAGCAATCGCTGTGGTACGACGAGGCCTACAGCGTCTTCTATGCCCGAGCCGGCCTCAACGCCATCGCCGGCCAGAAGCAAGCGGACCCGATCCCCTACTTCATGGCCCTGTGGGGCTGGGTGAAGCTCGCCGGCCATGGCGAATACGCCGTCCGCTACCTGTCCGTCGCGCTCGGCACTTTGACTATCCCGCTGCTCTACCAGGTCGTTCGTGCCGCCGGCTCACGCCTGCTCGGAATCATCGCAGCCGCGGCGCTGGCCGTCTCGGCCTTCCACGTCTACTACTCCCAAGAAGCGCGGCTCCACATCGCCGCCGGCCTCCTGGCCGCGCTCATCATCTGCACGCTGATCCAGGCCGTGCGCCGCGAAACAGCCTGGCGCTGGCTGGCCTACGGACTGGCCGCCGCCGCGGGCATGTACACCTATTACTACCTCGCCCTGCTGCTGCTGGGCCTCAACCTGCCGCTCCTGGCCAGCCGCAAGATCTCGCGCAGCTGGTGGCTGGCCAACGCCGGCGCGCTGGCGTTAGCCCTGCCCGGCCTCGTCCTGGCCTACCTGCGAGTGACCGCCTTCAAGGAGCCCTACGTCCCAACCCTCGGCCCGCCGGCGCTGCAGTTCTTCGCCATCATCCCCGCCTACGTCTTCGTCGACTCTGGCCTGTCGTCCGAATGGATCGTGCCGCTGTCGGCCATCGTGCTCGTCCTTGCCGCCTTCGCCTTCTTGTCCGCCCTGCGCCAGGGCGGTCTGATCTGGAGCATGCTGGCCTGGGGCTTCGCCGTCCCGGCGGTGGGCGTGTTCGCCATCCCGGCGGTGCTCAACGTGTTCTCCCATCCGCGCTATGAGATCGTCGCCCTGCCGGCCCTGCTGGCGCTGTTGGTGTGGAGCTGGCGCCACTACGCCCTCCGCATGCGCTGGCTGAGGCCCGCTGGCGTGGCCTTCCTGCTGCTGCCGTCCACCGCGGCCCTGCTGAACAGCTACACCAACTCCAGCTTCCAGCGCGACGATAACCGTGGCGCCCTGGCACTCACCCGCCAGGAGGCCCTGGCCGGCGAGATCCTGGTCTACGATCTGCCCCTCCAGTACGACGTGCTGGACTACTACGGCCGCGACCTGGGCATTCCAAGCCAGGGCTTGCCCATCCCGAGGAATCCTGCCCTGCCGCGCGATCGGCAGTTCGTGGCCGCGACGGGCGACCGGGCTGCCACCGAGCAGCGGCTGGCGGAGCTGTCCGGCCAGTACGCCGGCCTATGGCTGCTGCTAAGCGGCGACCCGGTGCAGTGGACTGAGGACTGGCTCGACGTGCACCGCACCACCGTGCTGAACCGTTGGTTCGGCCGGGTCCGTCTCAAGCACTATCGCCCGCTGCCCGGTCCCGACCTGAGCCTGCCCGACGCTGAGCGCGCCGCGAGCAGCTTCGGCCCCCTTCGGCTGGAGCAGGTCAAAGTCGCCGGCCTCACGCTCGGTAAGCCGTGGCCCGTCTATTTCCTGTGGAGCGCCGGCTCGCCTCCGGCCGCCGATTACACCATCTCCGCCCAGCTGTTCAACAGCGCCGGCCAGCGCGTGGCCCAACTCGATTCCCAGCCCTTCAACGGCTGGCTCCCGACCTCTCAATGGCTGACCGGCAAGAAGTACCAGGACACCATGCTCCTGACCCTCCCCAACAGCCTGCCGTCCGGCGCGTACGAGCTCAGAGTGGCCGTCTATGACAAGCAGGGCCTGACTGGCCAGCAAACGCCTATCCTGCGATTACTCCAAGGCGAGGCGGCGGCCCGCCAGCTGATGGCTGACGCGGACGCCGGCTGGACCCTCCAAACCGTCCGTCTGGGCAGCGCCGGTGCCCTGGCCCTCGACGGCGTCGTGCGTCAGGCGCCCCCGGCCGATTACACCTGGTTCGTCCACCTGCTGGAGCCCAGCGGCCGCTTGCTGGCCCAGGACGACCGTCCGCCCGTGGCCCCCACCAGCGCCTGGCGGCCGGGCGATCGTTTCTCGGAAATCTTCGTCGTGCCGGCAGCGCCGGCCGGCGCCAAGCTCGAGATCGGCGCCTACGACGCGAGCGGCCGGCGTGTAAGCTTCAGGAACGCCGATGGCTCGGCCACGGATCACCTGGAGCTGCCACTATGACCGACCCGGACAACACCGTCAACCGCACGCTCGAGGCCGAGCGCATCACCGGCATCCGCTACGGCACCGCTGCCAGCGCCCAGCAGGGGCTCGGCTACGCCTATTGGGATGTGCGTCCAGCCGGCCGCATCCTGGCCGCTGCCATCCTGTGGCTGTGGCAGCACGCTCGGAGGCGGCCCAGCCAGTCTTCTTGACATGGCTGATAGGGTGAGCATGTGGTGAGGCGTCTTGTCCCCATCCTGGCAGTAGCCGCCAGCCTGTCAGCCTGCGGTGGCGCGCCCGCCGCGAGCTCGCCTACCAGCGCCCAGGCCAAGCCCTCAGCCGCGGCCAGCAGCGCCGCCACGGCCCCTGGCTCGGCAGCGGCCGGCGCCCAGAGGATCGTCCTCAAGTCGGCCTATACCACCACCGCCGCAACCAGCGTACCCTTCTGGATGGCCAAGGAGAGCGGCGCGTTCGAGACTGAGGGACTGGACGTTACGTTCGCGCTCATCGCCCCCGGCGCACCCATCTTGGGCGCCCTCGAAAGCGGCGATGTACCCATTTCTTCGGCCGGTGGACAGGAGCTCGTCAACGCCGAGGTCAAGGGCGCGAGCATGGTCATGGTCGCCGGTTTTGGCGAGAGGCTTACCAACTCGATCATGACTATCCCAACCATCACCAAGCCCGAGGACCTCAAAGGCAAGGCCCTGGGCGTGTCCGGCTTCGGCGCCATCAGCCATGTTGCTGGGCTGGTGGCAGTTGAGAAGCTGGGCCTCAAGGGCCAGGTGAGCTTCGTCGCTACGGGCGGCCTGCCGGAGACCCTCGCTGCGATCCAGAGCGGCAAGGTGCAGGGCGGCATGTTGTCGCCACCGCAGACGTTCGAGGCCGTCAAGCAGGGCCTGCATCAGCTGTACGACCTTTCCAAGGTGGACGCGAAGTCACAAACATCGGTCGTCGCCACAACACGTAAGTACGCCAGCGAGCATCCTGAGGTCGTCGAGCGCTATATCCGGGCGGTCATCAGGGGTGTCCAGCGCGCGTACAGCGACAAGGCGCTCGTGATGGCGGTGCTTACGAAGTACGGGGGCATCTCCGACCAGGCCATTGCTGCCCAGACATACGATTTCTTCGCGGAAGGCGGTTTGTGGCTCAAGGATGGAAGTCCAACCATGGAGGGCATCCAGCAGAACCTGGACGTTGCGGTCTCGCAGAACATTGCCGAGGCCAAGAACTTCAAGCCCCAGCAGTTGGTGGACCTGACCTTCGTCCAGAAGATCAAAGCCAGCGGCCTGATAGACGAGCTTTACAAGAAGTAGCTAGCGCCTAGCCTTTATCCAGCCCGCGCTCAACGGCGCTCTGCACGAAGGAAGGATCGACCAGCTTGCTGAGATCGACGCCTTTGGCCTTTTCGTTCTTCTGAGCAATCACATCCTGGGCATCCTTCAGCTGTTCGGGCTTGGGGATAGGCTGCGACGGGATGACTTTGCTCACGGCGTAGTCGTAGGCCACGCTCATGGCGTTGTCGTCCTCGGATTTGAAGTACTTCTTGAGCACGCTTACGGCGAATGGCTTGTCCTTCTTGACGCGGGCAATTGACTGCACCAGCGAGTCCACATATTTCTGTACCGCCTCGCGGTTCGAATTGATGTAGCTGCGCCGGGTCATTTCGGTGGTGTTGGAGTTGGGCAGGTTCTTCAGGTCGGCCATGTCGTACAGCTGGTTGAAGCCTTTGGCCTGCAGCTGCAGCTGGTCCGGCGGCAGTTGGACGCCGCCCTGGATGGCGCCGTTGAGCAACGCTGCCGTCCGCGCTGTGGCCGAGCCGACCGCAATGACGGTCACGTCTTTGTCCGGCGTCAGTCCGATCTGCTTGAGCAGCACCCGCGTGGCCACGTCGGAGGCCGAGCCGATGCTGCTGACGCCCACCTTCTTACCCTTCAGCCCGGCGGCGTCCTTGATGTCCGGCGCGGTCAGGAATACGTACGGATAGACAGGGCTGCTCTCCAGGACGTCAACCACGTCCACGCCGGCCGCCGCGCCGTCCACCACCTGGCCGCCGGCGATATCGGAGATCTGGATCTCGCCCGCTATCATGGCCGGCAGGCCCTGGCTGCTCTCCAGCAGCCGCAGGTTCACGTCCAGGCCATTCTTGGAGAAGATGCCGCCCTCCAGCGCGGACCACACCGGCAGCTCCAGTGACACGATGTTGCTGTACGAGACGTTGATTTTGGTGAGGCCGCTCGCGGCCGCGGAGGCAGCGGGCTTGGCTGAGGCCGCCGCCGAAGGCGCGGCGCTGGCCGATGCCGGCGCGCTCGCCGCCGGCGCGGGTTTCGAGGCTGCTGGCACACTGGATGCTGAAGGCGCCGCCGTCCCGCCGCAGGCGGACAGCAGCATGAGGAACGCAAGAGCTGACGCTGAAAGCTTGGTCATAACGGCCTGTATTGTCGCATCGTTGCTGCTACTGACTTGCCTCAGGAAAGCAGATTTCTGTCTTGACACCAAGCCGGGAAAAGTGCATTCTGCGAGGGGCTAGCTAACAGCCACTGATACCAAGCAAGTCGCGGAGGAGGACTTATGGATTCTTACGTCTTGTACCTTGGCAGCCTACGCTGGCTGCACATCGCGGCGGGCGTTACCTGGATTGGACTGCTTTACTACTTCAATTTCGTTCAGGCCTGGTCGTTTCCCAAGATGGAGGCGGCGGCCCGTACCAACGCCACGCAGATCCTGCTCCCGCGGGCGCTGCTGTGGTTCCGCTGGGCGGCGCTGGTGACCTTCCTGGCGGGCGTCGCGCTGCTGCTGTCCTACGGCGCCGGCAGGCCCGGCTACTACAACAGCACGAGCTTCCATCTCATCCTGGTCGGCGGCCTGATGGGCACGATCATGCTCATCAACGTATGGGGCATCATCTGGCCTAACCAGAAGCGGATCATCGACGCCACCAACGCCACGGTCACGAGTGGCGCGGCAGCTCCGCCGGATCAGCCCAAGTGGGCGCGGCGCGCTTTCCTGGCTTCGCGGACGAACACCATGCTGTCCCTTCCAATGTTGTTCTTCATGGTGGCAGCGCCATTCCTGGGCCCGCTGGCCCGCTAGTCTGACGGAACTGGAGAAGCAAAGATGAAACTTCCTCTCGAAACCATCTCTGGGACGATTTGGGCCGGCGTCATCATTACGGCCCTCCTGGCGCTGCTCACCAACGTCATCCCCAGCGGCTACAACATTGCGATGCTAGTCGTGCTCCTCATCTGGGCGGGCATGTTCGGCCTGCTCGTCAAGCCCACGCCACCGAAGACGTGAGAGCAAAGGGCGGGCTCTAAAAGCCCGCCCTTTGCCGTTACGCCGCCAGCGCCGCCGGCCGCTCGGCGGCCGCGGCTTTGAAGCGCCGCTGCACGGCCTCCCAGTCGACGTTCGAGATGAACGCATCCATGTATTTGCCGCGGTCTGCCGGCTTGTAGTCCAGCAGGAAGGCGTGCTCCCAGACGTCCATGACCAGCAGCGGCTTGAAACCGGCCGGGTTGCCGTCCTGGTGCAGCGAGATCCAGTGGTTGCTGAGCTTGCCCGTGGCTGGATCCTGGAACAGGATGGCCCAGCCCACGCCGCGCATGGCGCCCACTGCCTTGAACTCGGTGAAGAACACATCGATGCTGCCGAAGCTCCGCTCCAACGCTTGCTTCAGCTCGCCTGACGGCTGCGCGCTGGCTTGGGCCTTGAGGTTGCCGAAGTAGTACTCGTGCAAGATCATGCCGTTGTACTCGAAGCCGAGCCAGCGGGTGATCTCGGCAAAGGCCGGGTTGGTGCCGGATGCCTTGCCGCTGCGAGTGATCTCTTCGAGCTGCCCGCTGAGCTTATTCGTCTGATCGACGTAGCCTTCGTACAGCTTGAAATGCATCTCCAGCGTCTTGTCCGAGATGCCGTTCAACCCCGATAGGTTGAAGCTTTTGGCCTTATAAGGCGTCATTTGAACCTCCGTGCATTGGTCATCCACCACCGAGGTTCGCACAACCCGTTCCCTCTAGGCGGTCTGAACTGCCTCCGCCGCCGGAACGAGTGCTGGCGCCCGCACCGAAGACCGCCGGGAGGCCTGGTCGTAGTACAGTTTCAGCAGCGCCTCCGACAGCTTCGACGGCTCGTGCCGGATGGGGTTCGTCTCGTCCACCACGTTCATCTCTAGCAGCCGCAGGTCGCCCACATCCTGGCCACTGCGGCAGCGCACCAGCTCCGTCGGCCACTCCGAAGGCACCTCAGCCGAGAAGTTGTCGTTAGCCACCACGTAGTCAAATAGGCCGCTGCCGACGTGGGCCTGCACCACGCGCACGTGCTGCAGAACGTCCAGGCCCTCGGTGTCGCCCACCTGTGTGGCGATGTTGCACACGAACGCCTTGACCGCGCGGCTGGAGCGGATCGCCTCGCGAATACCCGGCACCAGCAGGTTGGGCAGCACTGAGGTGTAGATGCTGCCTGGGCCGATCACGATCATGTCGGCCGACATGATGGCCTTGATCGCCTCAGGATGCGCCACGCTGCCGGACGGCTCCAAGCGGACCTTCTTGGCGATGCGCGGCGGCAGCCCGGCCACGCTGGCTTGCTCCAGCTCCACACCCAGGTCGGGACAGATGCGTACGTCGTCGACGGTGCTCGGCAGGATTTGGCCGCGCACGGCCAGCACCCGGCCGACCTCGCGCAGCGCCTTCTCGAAGCTGCCGGTGATGTGCGCCAGGGCGGCGATGAACAGGTTCCCGAAGCTGTGCCCTTCCAACCCCGAGCCCTCGCCGAAGCGGTACTGGAACAGTCGCGCCATCAACGGCTCCTCGTCCGAGAGGGCCACGATGCAGTTGCGGAAGTCGCCCGGCGGCAGGATGCCCAGCTGCTGGCGAAAGGGGTTTTGCCGCGTCCAATCGTCCGCGACGGTCACGATCGCGGTCAGGTTGGAGGTGTACTCCTTGAGCCCGCGCAGCAGGTTCGAAAGCCCGGTGCCGCCGCCGATGGCCACGATTCGCGGCCCGCGCGGCAGCTTGCGCGTACGGTAGATCACGTCCGCCAGTCCACGTGGGTTGGGCAGGAACACGGACAGCAGCGAGTGGCTCAGCTTGAATAGGCTGCCGGCCACGATCAGCAGCCCCAGCCCGATCAGGATGATGGCGCGGTCGACGCGCGGGATGAACTGCAGCGTGATGCCGTACACGATGTCGCTGGTAACGCCGGTAAAGCGCACGGCCCGGTAGATGTAGGCCATCACCAGGCCCAGCCCCAGCGCGCCCAGCACCACCCCCATGAGCAGCAGCACCAGCCAGCGCTTGACGTTCATGCCGGGCACCAGCCACTTCAGCAAGCTCACGACTGCTTGCCTGTCATCACGTAACTTGCGCCTGTGGATTGCCCAATATTCCGCAATTGCCGTACCGCCGACAGGGTACGCAAGTGACCGGGCAAAGTCAAACGATCCGGCTCGCGGATGGCGAAATGGTAGGCAAAAACACCTACCTAATGCTAGTGCCCGTTGGCTGCTGCCCCCAGGACAGTCCTACGCGTGAGCTCCCGCGGCTTGCGCGGCGTGGTGATGCTGAAGATGCCCCAACCGATCAGGATCAGCATGATCAGCGGGATCATCGCCACGGCCATCAGCACCCCGCTGGCGATCAGGAAGCCAATCAGCGCCATGTGCCCGAAATGGGCCGCGCCGCTAGTTCGCAAGGTTCGTCACCGCCTTCTTCAGTCGCTCGTGCACGGTGTTCAGCCGCGTCTTGGCTCGATTGCGGGCCCGCTGCGCGTCCTCGGCGCGCTCCGGCTCGGCCCCCGCCACCGCATCGCAGTAATCATCGCAGGCATTCAGCAGATCGACCACGGCCAGGTCCTCCTCCGCCACAAGCTCCTCGATGACCCGCCGATCCACCTCTGCAATTCTAAATTCTCGTTCCTGGCGGACACTGCGGGCAGATGATGCCCGATGCGCCGCGGACGACTCGCCCCCTGATGGAGCTGATCTTGAGATCCGTTACCGCCGCCTGCCACTCGATTTCCCCCACCCACCGGAATCCGCTCTGGCTGTACAGGTTGTCGCGCCAGGTTACTTCGTTCCCGTTTAGCGCTGGCGGTTCCGACAACTTGTAGACGTACTCGCTCAGCGTGGCCTGCAGCCATTGCCGCACCTGACCTCCGCCCTGGTACTGCAGCTCGTTGGGCGCCCGCATCACCACCTCCGGCGCTACCACCGACATCGCGCCATCGATGTCGCCCGCCTCGCGCGACGACAGGAACACCTCCACCACCGTCTTCGCATCCGCCCGCGGCCCGCACGCGCACAGCGCCAGCATCACGATCAGCAGCCCGCTCCTGAGGAGGGTTTCCATGGCGTTCGCCTGGATAGTAGCCCGCTACTATCTCCCAATGAGCAGTCCCCCCGGCAAGCAGCTGTTCGCCGAGCTCATGAGCCAGCCCGATGGCGATATCGACCTCGGCCTGGCTGCGCTGCTCATCGCCGAAGAGGAATACCCCGAGCTCGACCGCGACCGCTATCTCACCCAGCTGGACGAGCTCGGCGCCGCCCTCCGATCTCGCCTGAGCGCGGACGCGGCGCCAGGCGAGTCCGTCGAAGCGCTAAGCCAGCTGCTGGCCTGGGACCACGGCTTCCATGGCAACCAGGACGATTATTACGACCCGCGCAACAGCTTCCTCAACGACGTGCTGGACCGCCGCACTGGCATCCCCATCAGCCTCGCCGTGGTGTACATCCAGGTTGGCCGCCAGGCCGGCCTGGAGCTCAGCGGTGTGGGCTTCCCAGGCCACTTCCTGGCACGGCTCGACGACGTTATCTTCGACCCCTTCAACGACGGTCGCATCCTGTCGGAGGACGACTGCCGGAGTGTGCTGGCCAGAGTGGCCGGCGAGTCTACAAAATTCCATAAACGCTACCTGGAGCCCTTGCCAACCAAACACATCCTGGCTCGTATGCTGAACAACCTCAAGCACATCTACCTGAACGCCCGCTACTACCGCAAGGCCATCGGCATCATGGACCGCCTGCTCGTGATCGATCCCAGCAACTATTCCGAGCTGCGCGACCGGGGCGCCGTCCATGCCGAGCTCAAGCAGTACGCCCAGGCCAAGACTGATCTGGAGGCATACCTCAAGCGGTGCAACCAGCGCGAGGAGGTGTTTGCCGTCCGGCAGGCGCTGCAGAACATCGAAGACGTGATGACGTTGATGGACGACTAGACAAGAAGTCCTATCCCTTCAGTAGACAAACAGGCTAGGGCCGAGTGGCCTAGTCGATTTTCAAGCAAGCACCGTGCTAGACTGCCTGCCAAATTCCAGGCGTTCTCGCCCGGATTTCTCATCATCGGAGGTCGTTCTGGCTACCATCGCCTCGCCCTGGCTACAGACCGAGGACCGCGCAGTTGGCCTGTGGGTGCGGCTGCGCTCAGCGTTCCGCACACTGCTGCCCGAGGGACGGTCCCTACCGGAGGACGTGTGGCGGGCGCGCCATCGGGGCATAGTCATTCTCCTTTGGCTGCATGTCGCCGGGCTCGTAATTTATGGCCTGATCGCCGTTGGGCAGCCTCTCCACGTCCTGGCCGAGGTGGCCGTGATCCTGTTGGCAGCCGTCCTCGCCGGTTGGCCGAGGCTCGGCCGGCAGATTCAGACCCTGGTGGCGAGCGGCGGTTTGATCACCTGTTCGGGACTCCTGGTGCACTACTCCGGTGGGCTCATCGAGATGCACTTCCACTTCTTCGTCATGGTGGCCGTGGTGACGCTCTACCAGAGCTGGACCCCTTATCTGCTGGCGATCGCCTTTGTGGCGATGCACCATGGCGTGGTCGGCGTCCTCGATCCGCTGTCCGTGTACAACCATCGCGATGCCTGGCTGCATCCTTGGAAATGGGCGGGCATCCACGCGGCGTTCGTCTTGTGCGCCAGCTTCGCCGGCATCACCACCTGGCGCTTAAACGAGGCGTTGCGGGGTCGTGTCGAGGCCCTGAATTCCGAGCTCGAGCATCGTGTGATCGAGCGAACGGCTCAACTCGAAGCAGCCAACAAGGAGCTCGACCGGACCAACAAAGAGCTCGAGGCTTTCAGCTACACGGTGTCACACGATCTTCGTGCCCCGCTGCGCGCCATCAACAGCTTCAGCCAGATCCTGCTTGATGAGCACGCCGGCGCGCTGGACACCCCAGGCCAGAATTACCTGCGCCGCGTTCGCCGCGCTACAGATCGCATGGACGAGCTGATTGA